>NZ_JBVVQJ010000041.1:19943-62320 GCF_055811475.1 Mesorhizobium sp. WSM4829
CCCCCCCCCCCCCCGGTGGGGGGGCCTCCGGGGGGGGCCCCCCGGGGGGGCCCCCCCCGGGGGGGTGGCGCCGACGGCGACGGAAGAGGGGCATTCGTCAAGCTGGAACACCCCTCATCCGACCGAGCTTCGCTCGGCCACCTTCTCCCACAAGGGGAGAAGGGACATCCGCGCCCCTCATCCGCCCTTCGGGCACCTTCTCCCCGTGAACGGGGAGAAGGGATAGATGAGCCCCGCCAAGAAGTCCGACCTTTTGCGCGAGAACGAGCTGATCTATGGCCGGCTGCTGACCATCGACGAGCCGCATCTGATCCAGCGCTACAATAAGGCTTTGGTCGCCTTCGGCCTGAAGCCGACGAAGCTGAAGAGCTTCGAGATTGACCGCACCGGCTTCTCGCCGCAAGTGGCCGAGGAATGCGGCGACTACAGCTACCTCGATCCCAACGAGATCAATCGCCGCTTCATCCTCCTGACGCCGTCGCAGGTCGACCTGCCGGTGGTCCACACCGCCTTTTCCAACACCTCGCAGCTGATGTTCGAGTTCATGTCGACGAACCAGCGCGCCATCGACGCGCTGACCATCAAGGATGTCATCTACGGCGAGATCGAGGATTCGGTCCCCAAGGTCGACGACATCGAGGACCTGCTGTCGATCAACCAAGTCGAGTTCAAGGTGCTGTCGGCGGAGGACGTGCTCGGCAAAGCCGCCGAACTCGGCAAGCTCGTCGACCGGTTGAAGCAGGAGCCGGACGCCTGGCGCGACAGCGCCATGCTCACCCGCATGGTCGAGCTTGCCAAGATCTGCGGCGACATCCGCGAGAACGCGCTGGTGCCGGATCAGGTGATCTTTCGCCACAGCGCCTATTGGACCAGCCATTTCGGCGGGCTCTATGTGTTCATCGACCCCGACATGACGACGGTGATCAGCGACCCGGCAGCACCCGGCTTCCGCCGCTCGCGGCCGTGGCAGGTGAGCTACCTCTCGATCAATGATGCCGACAGGGTGTTCAAGTTCCTTGCCGCGACCGGCCGCATCGAACTGCCGCGGGCCTCGTGGATCGAAACATCAGGCTATCTCGAGCACCGCGCCGAAATGGTGGTGCGGGCGCTGATCCGCGACGCCGAGCCCGACCGCAACCTGACCGACGTCGACAAGGTCTGGCTGCAGACCTGGATCCACAGCCATGCCGACCTGATCACCAGGGACGGAAATTTTCCCTTTCTCAACGCCGCCAAGCGCGAGATCGCTCACCTGGGCTATCTCAAGATCGAGGACGTGTTCCCGCAGCAGCGTTTCCTGACGATCCGGGCCAAGCCCGGACATCCCGACGCCTGGCTGACCAACCAGTTGATCTCGGATTTCGTGCCGCAGGACTTCGTCTCGCGCTACGTCTTCAACAAACCGGGTTTTTACAGGGACTATGACGGCTTCAGCGACGCTTGGCGATCGCATGTTGTGGACGTTCTGAAAACCACATATCTGAAAGACAAGGTGGCGTTTCGCACACGCCTCTACGGCCTTACCGATTGAATGCCTAACCTTATCGAATACTTGGCTGACTGACGAGGGGTGACATCGCCATGCTTGATCCGATCGTGAATTTTTTCACACGGATATTCCAGTGGATCGGCCGCGGCATCGGCTTCGTCGTCGGCGTGATCCTGTGGCCGTTCCTGTGGGCCGGGCGCTGGTATACGCAGCGTGGCTGGATCCTGAAGGCGGTGCTCGGCCTCGCTCTGCTCATGCTGATCGGCCTCTACGGCTATTTCATCTGGAACACGCAGGTCTGGAGCAATTTCAATCCCGCCTATGCGGAAGCATATAGGTTCACGCAGCCGGCCGGAACCACGCCGGCACAGCCCGCTCCTTCCGCCACCGGGGAAACCGCTGGCGTCGAGGGAGAGGTCAAGACCTGCACCCACTCGGCCATTGTCCAGGTTACGGCCGATCTCATCGATTTCAACGTCAACGAGAATGCCTGGATCTCGTCGATGATACTCTACAAGCTCGGGCTCTTCGGCATGGACTGGGACCGCACGCCGTTTCTCGACAACAAGGCCTCCTTCCAGCGCGGGGTCAATCAGGCCATCCGGCGCACCACGGTCGAGCTTGTCGACACGCTGGGCCGCGTCCGCGGCACCAGCCAGATCGACCAGAACCTGCAGGATGCGCGCGGCGCGATCACCTTCGACGAGGAAACCTGGTATTTCGGCCTCAGGCCCTTTGGTCCGAAAACCCCGACGCCGAGTTTTTATCGCACGGCGGCGAACAGCCTTCGCGCCTTCAACGACCGGCTCATGAAATGCGAGGTTGTCTTCAACGCGCGCGCCGACAATCTGTTGCAGTTCGTCGACCGGATCGCGAGTGACATAGGCTCGACGTCTGACCTGATCCGTGACCGTTCGCAGAACTTCAACAGCGGCTGGTTCGACACGCGCGCTGACGACCGCTTCTGGTTCGCCTACGGCCAGCTCTACGGCTATTACGGCATCCTGACGGCGGCGCATCACGATTTTCAGCAGGTCCTCGACAATCGCGGCCTCACGCCGCTGTGGAACAGCGTGGAAGGCCAGCTCAAGGCAGCGCTCGCCATCCAGCCCCTGATAATCTCCAACGGCCGCGAGGATGGCTGGATCATGCCCACCCACCTCACCACGATGGGATTCTATGTGCTTAGGGTGCGATCGAATCTCGTCGAGGTCAGGTCCGTTCTGGATCGGTGAAGCAAGCGATTGGTGAAAGACGCCTTGGCTTGAATCACCGCTGGCCCCGTCGGGATCGGCAACGTGCTGACGCGGCAGTTCGGCTGCGCATTGCGAGGAGCGGAACCTGATCGTCTCGTCGTCGTTCAACCGTGGGCGGCAGCCAGCGAGGACACGCGATGGATATCCGGGAAATTGCTCGAAATTTCTATGCCACGATCGATGCGCGGGACTGGGATAGACTGGCCGGTCTGGTCTCTCCGGATCTCGCCGTTCACCTCGCCAGCGCCAATCCGATCGGCTTTGATGACTGGCGAAAATCCCTGACCGAATTCTTTGTTGGATTCCCCGACGGCCATCACGTCGTCGACGACTATGTCGGCGATGCCGACAGGGTGGTCACGAGCGGTCGCTTTCAGGGCACGCACACCGGCACCTTCCACGGCGTCGAACCGAGCGGAAATTGCGTCTCGGTTGGTGTGATTAACATTGATCGCGTCGAGAGAGGCATCGTGGTCGAACATTTCGGCCAGCTTGACGGCTTGGGGCTGATGCACCAGATCGGCGCATTCTAGCGAGACCCCTCGAAGCGCCGACCGGCGCTCGAACCCTGTCGCATTCCGTGCATTCCGCGGCTGTTTTGAGACGGCAGGACGGCGCGTGCTCTGGCTTCTATACGGCGCGACAACCCGCGAAGATCCGGGTCAGGTCGACCAGGAGCCGTCTTTCTCTAGAGGAAACATAGTTGCATGCAAGTTGACGCCACGGCAGCGACAGGGATAGAACGTGCCCTCGCCTGCAGCGCCAGGCTGTTCCGAACAGGCTTGCGACCACACTGATCAAACCCGTCCCCTCCACCGTCCAATCCAGAGGAAAGCCGCCATGGCCGAAGTGAAGTCCGACATCGAGATCGCGCGCGCCGCCGACAAGAAGCAGATCCAGGCGATCGGCCAGAAGATCGGCATTCCAAGCGAGCATCTTTTGCCTTACGGCCACGACAAGGCGAAGATCTCGGCCGAGTTCATCAAGTCGGTGAAGGCAAACAAGGACGGCAAGCTGATCCTCGTCACCGCCATCAACCCGACGCCGGCCGGCGAAGGCAAGACGACGACGACGGTGGGCCTCGGCGACGGTCTCAACCGCATCGGCAAGAAGGCCATCGTCTGCATCCGCGAGGCCTCGCTCGGGCCGAATTTCGGCGTCAAGGGCGGCGCTGCCGGCGGCGGCTATGCGCAGGTCGTGCCGATGGAGGACATGAACCTCCACTTCACCGGCGATTTCCATGCCATCACCACGGCGCATAATCTGCTTTCGGCGCTGATCGACAACCACATCTACTGGGGCAACGAACTCGGCATCGACATCCGCCGCGTCGTCTGGCGCCGCGTCATGGACATGAACGACCGCGCACTGCGCGAGATCATTTGCTCGCTCGGCGGCGTCGCCAACGGTTTTCCGCGCGAGGGCGGCTTTGACATCACCGTCGCCTCGGAGGTCATGGCGATCCTGTGCCTCGCTACCGACCTGAAGGATTTGGAAAAGCGCCTCGGCGACATCATCGTCGCCTATCGCCGCGACAAGTCGGCCGTCTATGCCCGCGACCTCAAGGCCGACGGCGCCATGGCCGTGCTGCTCAAGGACGCCATGCAGCCCAACCTCGTGCAGACGCTGGAGAACAACCCGGCCTTCGTCCATGGCGGCCCCTTCGCCAACATCGCGCATGGCTGCAACTCGGTCGTCGCCACCACGACGGCGCTGAAACTTGCCGACTATGTTGTCACCGAAGCCGGTTTCGGCGCCGATCTCGGTGCCGAAAAGTTCTTCGACATCAAGTGCCGCAAGGCCGGCCTGAAGCCGGCGGCCACGGTCATCGTCGCCACTGTGCGCGCCATGAAGATGAATGGCGGCGTCAAGAAGGAAGATCTCGGCAAGGAGAACGTCGAGGCGGTCAAGAAGGGCTGCGCCAATCTCGGCCGTCACATCGAGAATGTCAGGCAGTTCGGCGTGCCTGCGGTGGTCGCCATCAACCATTTCTATTCCGATACCGATGCTGAAATCAGGGCGATGAAGGACTACGTCGCCTCGATGGGCGAAGAGGCGATCCTGTGCAAGCACTGGGCCCACGGCTCGGCCGGCATCGAGGAACTCGCCAACAAGGTGGTGACGCTGGCCGAATCCGGCTCCTCGCAGTTTGCGCCGCTCTATCCCGACGCCATGCCGCTGTTCGAGAAGATCAACACCATCGTCCAGCGCATCTATCGCGGATCCGAAGCGATCGCCGACAAATCGGTGCGCGACCAGCTCCACGCCTGGGAGCACGCTGGCTACGGCAATTTGCCGGTTTGCATGGCCAAGACGCAATATTCGTTCTCGACCGATCCGAACCTGCGCGGCGCGCCGACCGGCCACACCGTGCCGGTGCGCGAGGTCAGGCTGTCTGCCGGCGCCGGCTTCATCGTCGTCATCTGCGGCGAGGTCATGACCATGCCAGGCCTGCCCAAGGCGCCGTCCTCGGAGAAGATATTCCTGAACGAGATGGGCCAGATCGACGGCCTGTTCTGAGAATTTCGAAGGCCGCAATGATAGGGGCGCCGCATCGCTGCGGCGCCCTCTTTTGCTTGGCCGCGCCAAACTTCTAAGCGGCGTTGCGCGCCAGCGCGCGCTGGTTGGAGGCATAGGGCGTATCGCGCTCGGGCAGCACGCCGGTCTTCAGGCAGTCGATCCATTCGGCGGTCTTGAGAACGGCGGCGAAGCGCGACTGCAGGACAACCGTCACCACGCGATGGATGTCCTCGGCCGAGGCGTAGCCGGCGCTGTTGGCATAGGGTAGCGACCCCGTTGCATCCGACAGGAACTCGACGGCAAAGCCCATATGGACGGCGTGGATGATCGTCGACAGATCGCAATTATGCGTCATGTAGCCGATGACCGTAATCGTATCGATAGCGTTGGCGCGCAGCCATTCCTCGAGGTCGGTGCCGGTGAAGGCGCTTGGCAAGGTCTTTTCGATGTAGTGGTCACGGTTTCGCCTCGCGATCTCGGGATGCAATTCGGCGCCATGGCTGCCCTTGGCGAAGACCGGTGAGGTTTCCGGCGCCAACTGCTTGACGACCACCACCTTGACGCCTGCCTCGGCGCCCGCGTCCATGGCGCGCGCCACATTGGCGACGGTGTCGCGGAAGGGCGGGTGCTTGATGGCGAGATTGCCGCCGTCATAGTCGTTCTGAACGTCGACGACGATGAGGGCACGGCGCGGCGCTTTGTCTTTGGCTGAGTCCGACATGGAGTTTTCCTTTCCCGTTGACATTGATGGATCGAGGATAGACTCGGCATCAGGCCGCAAAAGTGTCCCGATTGACATTGTTCGAAAGAATTGGGACATTCCGGAAACTCTCATGGTGCTCATCATGGCCGATCCGATCGTTGCCGCCATCGCCTTCGATGGCATCAGCCCGTTCCACCTCTCCGTGCCCTGCCTTGTATTCGCAGAGGATCGCACGACGCTCGGCCTGCCGCGCTTCGAGTTCCGGGTCTGCGCGATTGAGGACGGGCCGATCCGCACCGATGCGGGGCTGACCATCAGCGTCCCGCACGGGCTTTCCGCGCTTGATGACGCCGACATCGTCATCTTGCCCAGCTGGAAGAACCTCGAAGTCCCACCGCCGGCGGCACTGATCGAGGCGCTGCGTCGCGCGCACCGGCGCGGCGCGCTGATTGTCGGATTGTGCTTGGGAACGTTCGCTGTTGCGGCGACCGGCCTGCTTTCGGGGCGGCGAGCCGCGACGCACTGGGCTTTTTCCGACCAGCTGCGGGCCCTCTATCCCGACATTCTCGTCGAGCCGGAGGTGCTCTATATCGACAACGGCGATGTCGTGACCTCGGCCGGTGTCGCCGCCGGGCTCGACTGCTGTCTCCACATCATACGGGCCCGCTATGGCGCGGAGGCGGCACTCCGGCTTGCCCGGCAGATCGTGCTTTCTCCTCATCGGCAGGGCGGGCAGGCGCAGTTCATAGAGCGTCCGATCGCCAGGACCGAAAATGCCGACCGCTTCACCCACGCCATCGACACCGTGCGCAAGACGTTGCACGCGACGCACAGCCTGGACAGTGTCGCCGCTACCGCCGGCCTCACCCGCCGGACCTTCACGCGCCGCTTCCAGAAAACAATCGGCACCAGCTTCGGCGACTGGCTGATCGATCAGCGCGTCGCGCTGGCGCAGCGGCTGCTGGAAGCAACGGAAAAATCAATGGACACGGTTGCCTTCGAGGCCGGCTTCGGCAGCGCCACCTCGCTGCGCCAGCATTTTGCGGCGCGGCTCAGAACCACACCCGCGCAGTACCGCCGCGAATTCTCGAAGAGCGCTCAGGAGCGCGTGGTAAGATAGTTCCAACTCATGTTGGAACAACTACTGTCGATGTCGGCGCTGCCCCTCATCTGCCTGCCGGCATCTTCTCCCCGTGAACGGGGAGAAGGGGCTGGCCGCAACCTCGGTACCCTTTCTGCAACGCTGGTGATTGGCGAAATCGCCGATGACGGCATCTTTCTCCCCGTCACTATACGGGGAGAAATGCCCGGCAGGGCAATGAGGGGCAGCGCCGACATCGAGAATTGGTCATCCAACCTGAGTTGTACGCTATCTTTTGTCCTGAAGCGATTGCCCTGCGCTCGATCCTGCCGCTTCGAGCCATGGCGGCCCTCCCATCCTACCCCTGCTGTATCAATATGGCGAATGCCAGAGATCGCAGGCCTCTGGTCAAATGCCGAACCTATGCTAGCCTGCCCCGGCTGGGCTGTCCCAGGCCGTGTGATCGAGGGGTCAAATCATGCTGTACATCCTTGCGCTTCTGATCGGCGTCGTTGCCGGCCTTCGCGCTATGACCGCGCCCGCCGCCGTCGCCTGGGGCGCCTGGCTTGGCTGGCTGCCGGTCGCCGGAACCTGGGCCAGCTTCATGGGCCACTGGATCACCGTCGGCATCTTCACCATCCTGGCCATTGCCGAACTGGTCACCGACCAGTTGCCGTCCACGCCTAGCCGCAAGGTGCCGCAGCAGTTTGGCGCGCGCATCGCTGTCGGCGCCTTCACCGGCGCGGTGATCGGCGCGACCGGCGGCGCCACCGTCGGCGGCCTGATCGCCGGCGCCATCGGCGCGGTTATCGGCACGCTGGGCGGCGCCGAGCTGCGCAAACGCCTGGCGCTGGCTTTCGGCAAGGACCAGCCCGCCGCCCTCGTCGAGGACGCGGTGGCGATCGTCGGCGGTCTGCTGATCGTGGCGGCGGTGGCATGACGGCAAAGTCATTCGACGCCATCATCATCGGCGCCGGCCAGGCCGGCCCGCCGCTCGCCGGCCGGCTGACGGCGGCCGGCATGAGCGTGGCGCTGATCGAGCGAAAGCTGGTCGGCGGCACCTGCGTCAACACCGGCTGCATGCCGACCAAGGCCATGGTCGCCAGCGCCTATGCCGCGCATCTCGCCCGCCGCGCCGCCGACTACGGCGTGACGCTCTCCGGTCCGGTCGGCGTCGATTACACGGCGATCAAGGCGCGCAAGGACAAGGTGTCGGACGACGCCCGCGGCAACCTCGAAAGCTGGATTGCCGGCATGGACAGATGCACGCTTTATCGCGGCCATGCCCGCTTCGAGACGGCCAACACCGTGCGCGTCGGCGACGACCTGCTGAGCGCCGAAAAAATATTCATCAACACCGGCGGCCGTGCCTCGGTGCCTGATCTGCCAGGCGTCGACGACATTTCGTTCCTGACCAACTCGTCGATGATGGATCTCGACGTGCTGCCGCGCCACCTCGTCGTCGTCGGCGGCAGCTACGTCTCGCTCGAATTCGCGCAGATGTTCCGCCGTTTCGGTTCACAGGTCACGGTGATCGAAAAGAGCCCGCGGCTGATCGGCCGCGAGGACGAGGATGTCTCGGCCGCCATCCTGTCCATCCTCAAAAACGAAGACATCACGGTTCATCTCGGCGCCGGCGACATCAGCTTCGCCAGGCAGGGCAGCGACATCGCCGTGACTTTCACCGCCGGCAAGGCGCCGGCTGTCGGCTCGCATGTGCTGCTGGCAGTAGGCCGGACCCCCAACACCGACGATCTCGGCCTCGCCAAGGCCGGCGTCGAGGTCGACAAACGCGGCTTCATTGTCGTCGACGACCAGCTTCGCACCGGCGTGCCCGGCATCTGGGCGATGGGCGACTGCAACGGCAAGGGCGCCTTCACCCACACCTCCTACAATGACTACGAGATCGTCGCCGCCAATCTGCTCGACAACGACCCGCGCAGGGTGAGCGACCGCATCGAGACCTATGCGCTCTATACCGACCCGCCGCTCGGCCGCTGCGGCATGACCGAGGCAGCGGTCAGAAAGTCCGGCCGCCGCGCGCTGGTCGGCCAGCGGCCGATGACCCGCGTCGGCCGTGCCGTCGAGAAAGGCGAGACGCAAGGTTTCATGAAGATCCTGGCCGATGCCGACACCAACGAAATCCTCGGCTGTTCGGTGCTCGGCCCCGGCGGCGACGAGGCGATACACTGCGTGCTCGATCTGATGTACGCCAAGGCGCCGATCAGCACGCTGGCGCGCGCCATGCACATCCACCCCAACGTCTCGGAACTTCTGCCCACCATCGCCCAGGAGTTGAAGCCGCTGGCATAGGCCGGGCAGGACCAGTATGTCCACCGCGCCCGGCCGGGTAGGCCCTTGCGCCCATAGCGTGAAAAGCTGGACCAATCGACAGCGTATCGACGAAAGGGCATGAGTTTTCCTGGAGGATCATCATGCAGAAATCGATCGAGCGCATTGCCGGCGACAGCGAAGGCCATTCCTACGAATTCCCAGTCTTCCGCTTCGAAGGAACCGACAAGGCGGCACCTTCGGCCTATCTGCAGGCGGCACTGCATGCCGGCGAACTGCCGGGCGTCGTCGCCATCGACGCGCTGATGCCGATGCTTGAAAAGGCCGAAGCCGAAGGCCGCATCAAGGGCAGTATCACCGTCGTGCCGCAAGCCAATCCGATCGGCCGCGCCCAGTATCATTTCGGCGAGCACCAGGGCCGTTTTCACCTGGGCACGCGCACCAACTTCAACCGCGGCTTTCCGCTGCTGGCCGCGCCTGACGTTGAATTGTTGCCCGACACCACGCTTGGCACTGCCGATCAGCGGCTGAAGACGCGGCTGCTGCAGCTGTCGATCGGCCACGACATCGTGCTGGACCTGCACTGCGACGACGAGGGCCTCGCCTACCTCTATGTCCATGCCAGCCTGTGGCCGGCCATGTCGGATTGTGCGGCGGCCATGGGCGTCGATGCGGTGATCCTGTGGGATGAAGATACCGACGGCACCTTCGAAGGCGCCTCGATCACGCCGTATCTGAACCTCCCTGCCGAGGTGGCGCGGTTCGACCGGCGCGTCGCCACCACGGTTGAGTATCGCGGCATACTCGATGTCGACGGCGCTCTGGCCGGCGCCGATGCCGAAGGGCTCTATCGGCTGCTGGTGGGGCGCGGCGTGGTTTTGGACCAGGCCTTATCCACGTCCGGCAGCTTCACCGGTTTCGTCGCGCCGCTCGAAAACATCGACATGATGCCGGCGCCGCGGGCGGGCGCGGTCCTCTATGCCGTGAAGCCCGGCGACCGTGTGGCAAAAGGCGCACTGCTCGCCACCATCGTCCATGCGCCGGGTGAAGCCGGCGGCCGCACCGAGGTGCTCGCGCCCCAGGCAGGCATCATCCTGACACGGCGTTCCCGGCGCATCATCCGCGCCGGCGAAGATCTGCTAAAACTGGTCGGCGACAGGAAAAGCGCCGATGCACGTTCGGGAACGCTGGAGGATTGAGGGCTCATGCCCTTCTCCATGCCCTCGCCCTTCTCCAGCCCCCTCATTGAATCCAGTTGCGCGGCCGTTCAATCGCCGCTATTGGAATCGCCATGAACATGCGCTCGATCAAGACCGTTTGGTGGTGGGCTCGCTGACAGCGGCCTGTTCGAACGCGTGCGCGTGAAAAATGGAAGATGGCCGCAACGGAATGTCCGGGCGGCCATTTGTTTTTCAAAGCCATGCCCCGGGTCCGTTGCCCCCAAGACGCTGAACTATCCAAGACGCTGAAAAGCCCAAGACGCTGATGGAGACGGCAATGACGACGAAAATTCTGGAGAACGGGGCGGAGCGCTTCGTCACGGCGGGTGGCGTGACGATTACCCGCGAGCGCCATGACCGGCCTTACCAAGGCGCGATCGACGCCTATGTCGACGGGCTGAATTCGCGCCGCGGCGCCGTGTTTTCCTCGAATTACGAATATCCCGGCCGCTATACGCGTTGGGACACCGCCATCATCGACCCGCCGCTGGTGATCTCGGCGCGTGGCCGCGCCATGCGCATCGAGGCGCTGAACAGCCGTGGCGAGATGCTTCTGCCGGTGGTCGGCAAGGCGCTCGACGGCCTTGACGAGGTGACGATCGCCGAGGCGTCGAAGCGACTGATCCGCCTCGACGTGGCCATGCCAGGCCGTGTCTTCACCGAAGAAGAACGCAGCCGCGTTCCCTCCGTCTTCACCGTGCTGCGCGCCATCACCGCTCTGTTCAAGACGGAGGAAGACGCCAATCTCGGTCTCTACGGCGCCTTCGGCTACGATCTCGCCTTCCAGTTCGATCCGGTCGACTACAAGCTCGAGCGCCAGCAAGGCCAGCGCGACCTCGTGCTGTTCCTGCCCGACGAGATTCTGGTCGTCGACCACTATTCGACAAAAGCCTGGACCGACCGCTACGACTATTCCAGCGATGGGTTTTCGACGCAGGGATTGCCGCGCGACGAAATCGTCGAGCCGTTCAGGACCGCCGACCGTATCCCGCCGCGCGGCGACCATGAGCCCGGCGAATATGCCAATCTGGTGCGCAAGGCGATGCAATCGTTCAAGCGCGGCGACCTGTTCGAGGTGGTGCCCGGCCAGATGTTCTACGAGCGCTGCGAGACGCCGCCCTCCGACATCTCCCGCAAGCTGAAGGCCATCAACCCCTCGCCCTATTCCTTCTTCATCAATCTTGGGGAAGGCGAATATTTGATCGGCGCCTCGCCCGAAATGTTCGTGCGCGTCAACGGGCGCCGTGTCGAGACCTGCCCGATCTCCGGCACGATCAAGCGCGGCGGCGACGCCATTTCCGATAGCGAGCAGATCCTGAAGCTGCTCAATTCGAAGAAGGACGAATCCGAGCTGACCATGTGCTCGGACGTCGACCGCAACGACAAGTCGAGGGTCTGCGACCCGGGCTCGGTGCGCGTCATCGGCCGCCGCCAGATCGAGATGTATTCGCGGCTGATCCACACCGTCGACCATATCGAGGGGCGGCTGCGCGAAGGCATGGACGCTTTCGACGCGTTCCTGTCGCATGCCTGGGCGGTCACCGTCACCGGCGCGCCGAAATTATGGGCGATGCGCTTCATCGAGCAGAACGAGAAGAGCCCGCGCGCCTGGTATGGCGGGGCGATCGGCATGGTCAATTTCAACGGTGACATGAACACCGGCATGACGCTTCGCACCATCCGCATCAAGGACGGCATCGCCGAGGTGCGCGCCGGCGCCACGCTGCTCTTCGACAGCATTCCCGAGGAAGAAGAAGCCGAAACCGAACTGAAGGCATCCGCCATGATCTCCGCCATCCGCGACGCCAAATCAGGCAATGCCGCCGACACCGAACGCGCCACCGCGCGCGTCGGCGACGGCGTCAACATCCTGCTGGTCGACCACGAGGACTCCTTCGTCCACACGCTGGCCAATTATTTCCGCCAGACCGGCGCCAATGTCTCGACCGTGCGCACGCCTGTGCCGGACGAGGTCTTCGACCGGCTGAAACCCAATCTCGTCGTGCTGTCGCCCGGTCCCGGCACGCCGAAGGATTTTGACTGCGCCGCCACCATCAAGCGGGCCCGCGCGCGCGACCTGCCGATCTTCGGCGTCTGCCTCGGCCTGCAGGCGCTGGCCGAGGCCTATGGCGGAGAGCTGCGGCAGCTGCACGTGCCGATGCATGGCAAACCGTCGCGTATCCGCGTGTCGAAGCCGGGCATCATCTTTTCCGGCCTGCCCAAGGAGGTGACGGTCGGCCGCTATCACTCGATCTTCGCCGATCCGGTCCGCCTGCCCGACGGTTTTGTTGTCACGGCCGAGACGGAAGAAGGCGTCATCATGGCCTTCGAGCACAGCAAGGAGCCGATCGCCGCGGTGCAGTTCCACCCGGAATCGATCATGACGCTCGGCCACAATGCCGGCATGCGCATTATCGAGAACATCGTTGCGCATCTGCCGCGCAAGGCCAAGGAAAAGGCGGCTTAGCTCCGGTTTCGGCGGCCGGAAGCAATCGATGACCGCTATTGATTCGAAAAACGCCGCCAAGCGCAAGGTCGCCAGCCTCGCCTTCTGGTCGATCATCATCGCCTTCGTCGTGCTCGGCCTGAAGCTGGCGGCCTGGTACGTCACCGGCTCCGTGGCGCTGTATTCGGACGCGCTGGAATCGATCGTCAACGTCATTGCCTCTGCCGCCGCCTATTGGGCGATCCAGGTCAGCCACAAGCCGGCCGACCAGGATCATCCGTTCGGCCACCACAAGGCCGAGTATTTCTCGGCTGTTTTGGAAGGCGTGCTGATCGTGCTGGCAGCCCTTCTGATCCTCAACGAAGTGTGGTGGTCCCTGCGGCATCCCGTCCCGCTCGAACAGCCCTGGACCGGCCTCGCCATCAACGGCGTCGCGACGGTGATCAACGCCTTCTGGGCCATGACGCTGATCCGTGCCGGCCGTGCGGAGAAGTCACCGGCACTGGTCGCCGACGGCAGGCACATCATGACCGACGTGGCGACCTCGGTCGGCGTGTTCATGGGTGTGGTCGGCGCCGTGCTGACCGGCTGGCAAGTCCTCGATCCCGCTCTTGCCGTCATCGTTGCGCTGAACATCCTGTGGCAGGGCTGGCACGTCATCGGCTCGTCGATGAACGGTCTGATGGACCGCGCCGTCGACACGCAGGAGCACATGCGCATCCGCGACATCATCTCGGCCAATTGCAAAGGCGCGCTGGAGGTCCACGATCTGAAGACGCGGATTGCCGGCCGCGCCACCTTCATCGAGTTCCACCTGGTCGTCGACGCCGACATGTCGGTGGGCGCCAGCCACGTCATCTGCGACCGCATCGAGGATGCGCTGAAGGCGGAAATCCCCTCGGTGCGCGTCACCATCCACGTCGAGCCCGACGACGAGGCGAAACTGCCCAGGGGCACGACCGCCGTGCCGTTCGCGTGAGGCGATTCACGCAGTAACGCTGCACAGAGAATTTTGACGGGCTTGCCGACAGGCAACAGCCATCGTTCGTTTCAGCGGACTATCAAACGCTGGAGATTGGCCGAAGCCTCCCCAACTTCGTCATCCCTGGGCGAAGCAGGAGCGAAGCTCCGTCGCGGAGACCCTGGGATCCATGCCGTAACCTTAGTCGGAGAGTGCAGCGGAGCAGAATTCAGCAGCGCAGCAGCGCTCTGAAGTCACGGCATGGATCCTGGGGTCTGCGCCGCGTCGCTTCGCTCTTGCTCCGCCCCAGGATGACGAAGCGACGGCTGTTTTCCGCCGATCGCCAAGGCATGCGCCTGTCTATGCAAGCACATCCAACCCTTCAAAACTTCTGCGCCGATGAACCAGTCGCTATCGGCCGTTCTAAAGCTGCCTCGACAAAGTCGTCGTCAAGCGGCCCAGTCACCTGGTCGAGCCAGCCCCAATCCGGATCGAGCGGCTCGAGGATGACCGCTCGGCCTTGGCGGCGGATCGAAACCTCCTTGGTTTCGAAACGAAATTCCTTGGGTAGGCGCACCGCCTGCGAGCGGCCTGACCAGAACACCTTTGCCTTGTTCATACGCCGTCCTTTCTGACCCAAAATCTCAAAGCGCGCAGGCAGCCTGCGGCATCGGCTCCAGCCGATAGACCTTGTCGTCGGATGCGGTCTCGCCGTCGGCCGCCTTCGAGCACAGGTCGACGATCGGCAGGCTGCTGTTGGGATTGGCCAGCATCATGGTGCCGTTGGCGCCGCGGCGCAGATAAATCTCCCTGGCCGCGATGTCGCAGGAAAAGTCGCTCGTCCTTCCGCTCGCCACACAGCGCCACTGGTCCGCTTCGCCGTCACAACTGTAGCTCTGCGTGACCTCTATGGCATTCTGGCGCGTGGTGACGGAAACGGCAATCTCGGCGCCATCAGGCCAATTTGCCGTCTCGCCATCCTTGGCGAAGGCGGCCAGTTCGATCGGGCCCCGGAAAACCCGGATGGTGTGGGTAAGCTGATCGGGATGCGAGCCGAGATGCGCGGCATCGTAGTCGCGCCCGTAGCAGAACGGCTGGTCCGGTTTCAGCCGCTCGCGCAGCGGTGCTCCCAGCGCCGGATCGACCGGATCGATGCGCGCGAATTCGGCCTTGCAGGTCTCACCCGGCATGCGGTCGAGCCGGAAGCCGTCGTCTTCCGTGCCGAGTGCCTGCCTGGAAAACTCCGTTTCGCCAAGTTCATCCTCGGCGCCGGCATCGAGATAAAGGCTGCGATGCACGCCGGAGACGATCAGCCGGCCTTTTTCGTCGACGTTCAGCAAGGCCATGGTGCGGTCGCATTCCATGCCGCAATGGATCTCGCCCGATTGCGGATCATCCTTGCCGCACCAGCCGCCGACCCATTCGGGCTTCCTAGCGCCGCGCACCGTCGTCGCCAAAAAACCGTTGTAGCCGGACGGACCGCTGCTCGGCTCCTCGTTCGGAGAGCTGACCGGATCGCCGCCAAAATAGAAGAAAATCCGTCCCACCTTCTGGTTCGGGTGCAGCTTGAGATGCGCGGCATCGTAGATACGCCCGAAACAGCCATCCTTGCCGTCCGGGCTGAGTTCGGTGAGCTCAGGCATATCGTCGGCAAGGGCCGTGCCGGCGACAGCGGCCAGCAAGGCGACAGCAAGTCCGGCGCCCACAATGGTCTTCCCCACAATGGTCTTCCCCCGAATGGTCTTCCCCCGAATGGTCTTCGATGTCATGTGCCCCTCCTCGCCCCTCTTCGCCCGACCACGACGCAACGTCAATTTATGCTAGGATCGAGGCCGAAGCCACGCAATTTGCCAGGACAAAGTGGAGAACGACATGATGCGACGCCGCGATATTTTCCGCGTGGCCCTTGCCGGAGCGGCCGGTCTTCTCGGGCTGCGCCAGGTCAAGGCGGCGGCCGTGGAGGAGGAAAGGCAAAAGGTCGCCTATCACCTCAGCGACCTCGACAAGGTCGGCTTCGCGCTTGGCAATATCAGGAACCACTATGAGGGCACCGGCGGCAAGGTCGACATCGTGCTGGTCGTGCACGGACCGGCACTTGCCGCCTTCAAGTCGAAGAGCGCCTCGGCTGCTATTTCCAGCCGTTTTTCCGGCCTGGTTCGCGACGGGCTGGCCCCGCATGCTTGCGCCAACACCATGCAGGGCATGGACGTTGCGCTCACCGATCTGCTCGACGGCTTCCATGCCGCCGAGACCGGCGGCGTCGTCAAGCTCGCCGAATTGCAGCGCCAGGGCTACGCCTATTTGCGGCCCTGAACCTCTACGGACTCGGACATGAGCATGGCGAGGCCCTACGAGGAGCAGGAGAGCCCCGGAGGAATGCCAGCCACCACAACCGCCCCAGACACCGCCATACGTGTCACCTCCACCCCCGTCACTTCCGCCCTTGTCACCCCCACTTTGGCGACCTCGCCGGCAAGGCGGTGCTGGTCACCGCGACCGGCATCGGGGCGGCACTTGCACTGGCCTACGCCGCGCAGAAATGCCGCGTCGCGCTGCATTACAATTCAAGTCGGCGAAAACCTGGCCAAAACCATCCGCAACGGCGGTGGCGAGGTGTTCCCGGTCCAGGGCGATTTCTCGTTTCCTGCCGATGTCGAGCGCGTCGTCACGCGCAGCACTTCGGCCGGCTCGATGGCCTGGTCAACAATGCCGCCTCGGCCGCGTGCCTTGGCCGAACTGACCGAGGCGCATTACGACGCGGACCTCAACGCCCGCCCCGTGCTGACCGCATCGCGCCAGGCGATGCCATAGCGCCAGGGCGGCTTCATCGTCAACACCTCAGGCACCATCGCGACAGCTTTCCATGAGCGCTATTCGACGAGGAGCAGGCCATGGTTGCCACCATTCCGCAGGGCCGCGCCGGCACGCCGCAGGACTGCGTCGGCGCCGTTCCTCTCGTCAGCCCTGTTGAGCGGTTGCATCACCGGGCACGACGGTGGCCAGTTGATGCCGTGAGCGGCGGCCTGCATACTTGTCGCAGCAAGCAACGGAGAAACCGGCAATGTATGGTCTGATCGGCAAGATGCGGGCGACGCGCGGCCAGCGCGACGCAATGATGGACGTCCTGCTTGCCAGCACCGGCGCCATGCCGGGCTGCCTGAGCTATATCATCGCCACCGATCCGGCCGATGCCGACGCGATCTGGGTGACCGAGGTATGGACCGACCAGGCAAGCCACAAGGCTTCGCTGCAATTGCCGGAAGTCCAGGCGGCGATTGCCAGGGCGCGGCCGATCATCGCCGGGTTTGAGTTCCAGGTCGAAACGCATCCTGTTGGTGGGTTTGGGTTGGCCAAGGCGGGATAGGCTGGCGGGACAGCGCCCCCTCTGTCCTGCCCTCTTTGCTACAACTTGGCACCTCCCCCACTTGGGTGGAGATCGGCAGCTTCAGCCTGCCGCCCACTCTTGCGCCATCAGAGATTGGCGAAAGCCGGCATGATGGCCAATCTCCCCCAAGTGGGGGAGATGTCCGGCAGGACAGAGGGAAGCGCGAAGGATCGCAACGTAGGCGACGCGTGCGCTGCCGCAGATCGTCGGCTCGATCATCATCCTCATCGCCTTCTGCGGCGGCCTCGGCTTCATGATCAGCCATGTGCTCGATCCGCTGACCGCCTATCTGGCGACCAGCCCCGGCGGACTCGCCATCATCGCCGCCGCCGCACAGCATGTCGCCTTCGTTATGGCGCTGCAATCGGCCCGCTTCCTCGTCGTGCTGCTGGTCGGACCGAGCGTGGCGCGGCTGGTGGCGCGAAGTCTGAGGGAATAAAGCTGCGGCTGGGGCGCGAGCTTATTGACCTGGCTGCGCAGTGTGTCGAGACTTTTGGTAATGCGAGCGCTGGCGTCTTTGCCATGACAATTCCCTTCCGCCCTTGGGGGGCAGGTTGAGATTTTAAGGACGTTGAATTATTGAGGCCGACGGGCGCGGCGGCCGTTAGGCTGGTTCAAGTGGGTCCGTCACAGATCGCTTGTTCGCTCGACGGCTTTGTAAACCCCGGGCCGCCCGCACAATTTATCGCCAGTAGGAGCACATATGTCAGACGAGCAACATGCAGTTAAGCAGACTGAGAATCTTCGAGAAAAGAAGCGGCCCGACGTGGTCTTATTCGACCCTTGGGAGAAGCACTTCGTTTCCCAGAACGGACGTAGCGATTTCCAGAAGGCTCTAGAATCATCCGTAAGAAACGAGTTTTAATTTCTGTCTCCGACTCGGATCACATTTGGTGTCGCTGCGGGGGCGTGACATCAAAGCCCGACAGTAACTAACCGAGGCCTGATCGGCCAAGCGTAGACGCTGCCCGGCTTTCAGGAATCGCTGCGCCAACCTGGGCTATAGGGTGCGACGAACCGCGGCTTCCGAGCCGGCGCGTTCGGTAAGCGCTTGAACAATATAGGGTTGCGCGTGGCCAATCATACGAGCTTGTGTCGGAGATTGAACTCGCCGCGAATTCACTCGGATTTTCCTTCGGGTGGCAATTGACTAGATGATCTTCGGCGAGATAGGCCGATGCGACTGTGAGGAGAATTTCGATGAGCCAAAATTTCCTGCACCGGACTTATCCAGAGATGATCGCGGGGGGCTTCTCACGCGTCGACGGGACTATACAGTTCTATACGAGGGTTAACGCTCTGCTTTCGGAGGATATGGTCGTCGTTGACTTTGGGTCCGGGCGCGGCGGATGGTTCTCTGATAGCGATCTGACATATCGAAAATCGTTACGAACACTTCGGGGCAAGGTCAAGGAGGTTGTGGGTGTCGATGTCGATCCGGTCGTGAAAGACAATCCGTCGGTTGATCGTGCGCTGGTGTTCGACGGCCATCACATCCCATTGGCGAATGCGTCTGTTGATATTATCGTAGCAGACCATGTCTTTGAGCACCTCCCGGATCCGGTCGTAACGGCTGCTGAACTGGACCGCATACTCGTGCCAGGCGGCTGGATTTGCGCCAGGACGCCGAACAGGTTCGGCTATGTGGCCGTAGCCAATCGAATTATCCCAGAGAGCATAAAATCAGGGATTCTTCATTTCGCACAGCCCGGCCGCAAGGATGAGGATGTCTTTCCAGCCCACTACCGATTGAACACGGAACAAGCGTTTCGAAAGCACTTTCGTGACTATGAGATAGCCGTATTCGCATGGGATGCCGAACCTAATTATCATGGTGGCAAGGCGCTACTCTTCCATCTAATGCGTGCGTGGAGTGCGGCGGTGCCGACAGCCATGGGTAATGCTCTGATGGCCTTTATGCGGAAACCACTTTAGCTTCAGGTCGTGCTAGCTGCGATCTTGCCGCCTTTGATCATGACGACCTTGCTTGTGTCACCGAATACACCACCGGAAGTCTCGCCGATGATGCATGCAGATAGACCGTCGCCCATATAGATGTCGTTCTTCCTTCCGTTCATGACCCGTGAACCGATGACCTGCAGGTGACCGAATGGCCCGAACTCCGAAGACATCTGGACTGCGGACCACACTCGGTTTCCCGGAATGATCTCACATCCGATGACGTTCAGGGCTGACGATTCGTTGCCGCCAGCAAAGAGAATGTTGGCCCTGCCAGGGTTCAACTCGACGTGGCATCCCATCATAGTGACCTTGCCGGCGTCCAAGAATTCCATGATCGCAATGCCGTCGTCCTGGTGGCCGTCCGTGTTGTTGCCCTCGATCTCGCACTGATTGAAGGTGATCGCGCCGTTGGGGAACTTTTCGGCAAAGCCGGCTCGAGTGTTCTGGAAGATGTAGCACGACGTAAAATGGATATCGTTCGGCGCGAAGGTTGGCGATCTGCTGAAATGATACCCCCAAGCGTTGTTGTAGAGCTCCACCTCAAGGAACCTCAGGATCAGAGCGCCGACGCCGTCCACCCCTTTTTCGTAGGACCGAGCCTTGCAATTTCGAATGCTGACGGCGGCGCCATTGATCACGGAAATCCCGACCGATCCGGCGACGTCGGGACCTGGACCGAAAAAAGACAACCCCTCGATTTCGCTTCGCTGCTTGATCTGTGGCGCCGGCGTCGGGTGCGAGGGATCAAACTCAAAGGCCGGGCCTGCATGGGTCGAAACGATCTCAGCATTGTCGCCTGCGATCTTGATGCTACGAACACCGAAGTTCCCGTGGACCCGGATGGGCTCACTGATCTTGTAGGTGCCTTGTATTCGAAGGACGCCGCCGCCTGCTTTCTGTATGCTGACCACTTCTTTCTGGATTGCTATCGTCTCATCTGCGAGATTCGCGAGCGCTGGCGTAGCCGCAATGAGCGGGACTGCACCCAAAAATTGCCTTCGATCCATGTGCCTCTCCCTCTTGGTCGGCACTAGGCAACTACCAAAACTCCTTGTAAATGTCTCCCCGCAGAAACGCCCTTTTCGGGATTGAGCTTTATGACGGTCTATCCGACCCGGCGCGTTCGACAGTTCGACGCCATGGCTGCGCTCCGCACACTCCTCATCATCGCGCTGCCAATCGCGGGAGATGCTGGATACGTCTTGGCCTACCTTCTATTGGCCATCTGGGCGCTTAGAGGACCAATGAACGCTGTCGAGGCGCTCTGCCTCTCGGCAATTGTTGGTCTGACGAACGAGGGCCTATTCGAGCCGCCCGACACGGTCGCGCTGTTGCGCTGGCCCGTGCTTTTCGCGGCGTTCTGGACGGCTGTGTTCACCAAGCGCCCGAAGCCATGGGAATGGCCACCTCTGCTCACGACTGTGGCCGTGTTCACTGGCGTTATCGTGGTCGAGACCCTAATCGCCAGCTATGCGAAGGACGTGTCGTTATCCAAGTTGGTGATTTTCGTCGTCGGTGTCGCTGCGATCGTCCTGAACGTGCAACTCGCCAAGGAAAAAAACCCGGAGCAGTTAGCCGGCCGGATGCTGACCTTCTGCTCCGTCTTCGTGATCGCCAGCTTCCCCTTGCTGTTCACGAGTTTCGGGAACATTGCCACCAAGCACGGCTTCCAAGGTTTGTTCAACCAACCGCAGGCCTATGGTGTCTTCCTTGCGCCTTTCACCGCATGGATGATCGTTCGGGTCTATACGGGCCGATCGAGCCATTGGTTCTGGTGGGGCGTTATGGCGCTTTCGCTCGTCTCTCTGGTTGCCACGCAAGCCCGCACCGGCATTTTCGCTGCGCTAATTGGGCTTTTGTTCGCCGCCATTGTTGGCCGCATATCGAGTGAGCGCCACGCTTTCAGATCGATCCTAGTTGCTGTTGGCATGTTCGGCGGCGGCGTTTTCGTATTCGGCTACGCCTACGATACTGTCATGCCGGCAATCCAGGAGATCGCCTTCAAGCTCAACAATGCCAATACCTTTTCTGGCGCGCTGATAGAATCGCGGGGCGTTCTAGCCGAGCGGTCGATGCCGAACTTTTACGCCAATCCAATCTTTGGCATTGGCTTTGGACTACCCTCGCGGCCGTCGGAATTGGACGTGACCCGATTCATGGGTATTCCGATTGGAAACCCGGTCGAGAAGGGCGTGATCGTGATTTCCGTGCTGGAGGAAATCGGCAGCGTTGGCTTCCTCGGCTTCCTCATTCTCATCATCGTCGCCGTCTACCGCCCCATTCTTTGGAGGTCGGGGCAAGCATCTGCGATTGTCTTCGCGGCCCTGGCTACAAATGCCGGAGAGGCGACCTTGTTCTCTCCCGGCGGTATTGGAATGATCGTCTGGGCGTGGATTGCTTACGGAACATGCATCCCGTTCCAACTAGTTCACCTTGGCAGAGATTTGAGCGCATCGATCACCGGGTCAGAGGCTTTCCTGCCCAAGTCCATTTGAACGGCTTTGCCATGGTCTTGTTGAAATAGTTGATGATTCGCTCGATGCGGTCTTCGAGAGAGCGGCCTTCGAGGTGAAGGAGGCGCGGCGAAGCACCTTGCGCACCAAAATTGAGAACCAGATTTCGATCTGATTGAGCCAGGAAGCGTGTTTTGGTGTGAAATGGAAAGTAATGCGATGGCTTTTATCGCTGAGGAACGTGGCTCGGCTGGCCTTTGTTGCCAGGCGCCGTCGCGGCCTTTGCGGCCCAGCGTTGCTTGGTTAATGCCGCACTGAGCGGCCACCAGCCGCACGACGCCTTCCGACTTGTAGGTGTCCAAATTGTCGCAAACGACACGCCAGCCCATGGTTTTGGGTGCCGTGGCAAACAGGGCCTGCGTGCCATGACGGATGTATTCGAACTCGCGTCGCCCGACCCCGGCCTGGCGTCAGGCGAAGACCTGCTGCGGCCTCAGACCATAATGGCGGGCGACCTCGGAAATGATGGTGTTCGGCTCCAGCGTCTCGGCAACAATCCGTGCTTTTGTCATCCACCGACCACCGACGCCGGCCGCCAGCACCGTTGATCACCTCGAAACGTCGAGGCTGCCGCTCAAGGTTAAACGTAAGGTCAAGTCCAGACACGAGCCGATCTCCGATTCCAATGCAGAACCGGCAACCTCACAAATGGCGACCAATCTCGAAAGGTGGGCCTGAAACTCCGATTTTGTTCATCGACCTTTGTAGATCCTCAATCACCATAGTGCCGAACGCCCATCCGACAAATACATGCGACCAGTGCCCGCGCCAGTTCGGCCGACTATTCTACGAGAGGGAAAGCCCTCCCACCTCGAACGGGAGCTCAGCGCCTCCCCATAAGGCGCAGATCTCGGCATTATGGAGAGGGCGTGGAAAGCGCTTTTACGATCTGCGACACCGCCTGCTCAGCGGAGAACTGGCTATCGAACAATCGCCTACAGCGTTCGGGCAGATCGGCGTCCGTCTCTACTTGCACCAGCAACATTTCAGCTTTCGCCACCAGTTCATCCATCCGATCGTTCTGGCACACTTCGCCAACCCGCTCATTTCGGATCATATCGACCAGGTCATTGCCGGGGTTCAGTCGCACGAGCGCGGGAAGCCCGCTTTGCATATAAGTCAGGAACTTGCCTGGTATGTTGTGTGATTTGTGGCGGAGATCCAACGAGACGATCCCAATCCGACACTGTGCGTAAAGGTCGGGGATTTCATCGGGGTGGATCTCATCGAAAAACAACACATTAGTGAGACCGCGAGCCTGCGCGATTTCTCTAAGTTTTCGAGCCTCACTCCCTCGACCGACCAGCAGGAAACCTACGTCAGCCCGGAAGGCCATTCTCTGAGCCAAGTCCAGTACAATGCCGACGCTTTGCGCCACGCCCATGTTGCCCGCGTACACGAACAGCTTGCGCCCGGCCAACGGCGTCTCCCTGACGCGGATCGAACAACTCACGTTTGATGGTTTTCCCAGCCAGTTCTGCAATACCTCGAGGACACGCCCCGACTTCCGCCGCCAGCGATCGAAGTAAACCAGGTTGCCCGGCGTCTGTACGCCGATCACATCAGCCACCGAATACTGGTAGCGCGCGACGGCATCGAAAAACCGGTAAGGTAGACCGCGGCCCATCAGGCCCATATCAACCGCCCATTCGGGAAAGATATCGCGAATGATCAGATACCCCTTGCAGCCACTTTCGCGCTTTAGCGCGCTCGCCATTGGCCCATGGAAGATGGAAGGGGAATACCAGACAATTCCGTCCCATCGCTGTCCCGCTAGAGGACTTCTGCGCAAATTACGCAACATAGCAAAAGGCATGACGAACTCATTCCAAGTTCGCCGCACATAGCCAATTTCCTTTGTCGGCGGTGCTCGCAGGCGCAGAACCGTCACCCCATAAAGCTCTTCAATTGCCCAAGGGCAATGCAAACCGGCCTCTGGCAACATGACCGTCAGGCTGTGCCCTTGTCGTGCGAATTCTCGCGAAAGATCCCTCAGCTGCACCGCACCCGACGTTCGCAGTGGCGGAAAAGTATCCGCAATCAAAGCGACCCGCATCTATCGCCGCTCAGTACTTCTTCCACACAACACGGTTTATGTAATCGGTATAGCTGTGAATGATGCGCACCACCTTTTCGCTGACGTTGGGCACGTTATAGTCGGAAACCACGCGAAGGCCGCGCTCGGCGCCACGCGGCTGGCTTTCCAAGATTGCAAGGCCTTGAGATACCCTGTCTACATCCAAGCCCACCATCATTACCGCCCCCTCCTCCATTCCCTCCGGACGCTCGTGGGCTTCGCGCAAATTGAGCGCCGGGAAATTCAAGATGGAAGACTCTTCCGTAATCGTACCGCTGTCGGAAAGAACCGCTTTCGCATTCATCTGCAAATGCACATAATCTAAGAAGCCGAAGGGCTTCATAAAATGGATCCTAGAGTTCACCTCCAGCTGCAACGCGTCCAATCGCGCACGGGTGCGCGGGTGCGTCGAAACAATGAGTGGAACATCGTGATCCTGCGCTATGCGATTGGCGATCTCGGCAATCCGAGTCATTTTGTCTGGTGCGTCAACGTTTTCCTCGCGATGAGCACTCATAACGAAATACTTCCCTCTTTCAAGAGAGAGCTGCCCCAGGATGTCCGATTTGTTGATCTCATCCATATAATAATTCATGACCTCAAGCATCGGGCTGCCCGTCTTTATAATTTGATCGGGTGCAATCCCTTCTCGTAGCAGGTAGTCCCGTGCGATGTCACTGTACGTCAAATGAATGTCAGCAACATGATCAACTATTTTTCGGTTTATCTCTTCCGGCACCCGATAATCGAAACAACGATTTCCAGCCTCCATATGAAAAACAGGAATTCTCAACCGTTTAGCGGCAATAGCGGCGAGACAGCTATTTGTGTCTCCAAGCAGCAAAACCGCTTCCGGCCGCCGTTCCCGAAGCAACTTGTCGGTCGCCGCGATCACGCGGCCAATCGTTTCAGAAGCGGTGTTTCCAGAGGCTTTAAGAAATACGTCAGGGTTGCGAATTTTAAGTTGCTCGAAGAAGACTTCGTTCAACTCATAGTCATAGTTCTGACCCGTGTGCACGAGACATTGGTCACACGATTGATCCAACCGCTCGATGACACGCGACAATCGGATGATTTCGGGGCGCGTCCCGACGATCGTCATAACCTTTAGCCTATTCACCAATCCACTCCGCACGTTAAAATTCTTAGGGCTGAACAATGCCTTGGCCCACCAGATAAGGCCGCTTTGAGCAAGATACTTGCTGCCGTTTTACAGTAAGCCGAGCAAAAAATCGGCCAGAAAAACTCTCTCTATCCAGCGGAATCCAGTCCACTATTTTTCAATGATTGCCTCTTTGTATTTGAGATAGCCTTTGTGCATTTTTGATATAAGTTCTGGCCATGGGTCTGGTGAAAATCCGGTCTTTCTTCTAAACTTCTCGGAGTTCAAAGAACGATTGACTATAACATTACCATCCGGAATTATTTCTATTTCCTTCTGGTAGACCTTCGCAATTAAGGACAGAAGCTCAAACTTGTTAACTGGATCTGCCGACACATGAAAGAGGCCGCTCAATTCGTCACTTGGAATGACAAAATCGCTGATCACGCGCGCAATCTCGATTGCGGGCAGGCCAGAGAAAATAGCATTCTTGTAGCCCTTGACTTGGCCGTTCTGACTCAAGAACCAGTCTACAAGACTTTTTGCACTGTCGAGTTCGTGGCCGATTATTGACGTGCGGAGCGTCACCGCATTCGGGTAGTCAACCTCACCCAGAAACTTCGTTCTGCCGTACAAATCGTTCGCATCGGGAAAATCGGTTTCTAAATAATTTCCCTTGCTGCCCGAGAACACGCAATCCGTGCTCACATGCACCAAACGGGCGCCGGCCATGCGGCAAAATTGAGCTAGACGATGAGGGAGAGACGCGTTGATTGACAGCGAGGTGAGATGGTTACGCGAAGCGTCAAGCTGCTTGATGACACCAACACAATTTACCACGATGTCCGGTTTGGTGTCGGCAAACACGACCACCAGATCCCCATCGTTTCCAACATCGATATTGGAAATTAGCACATCATGCTCGTGAGGGGCAAAATAAGACTTTTTGGACGGGGATCGAAGGGTTCCAAAGGTCACATAGCGGTGATCGGCGAAGAAGAAGCGGAAGACCGCGTTTCCAAGCATTCCTCCAGCGCCCAGGACTAAGATTCTATTCGACTTCATGTCACGCATCGTCTTTCTGGTGCGAGCCTAAACCATACCCTCAGAAATCTGTGCCTGGGACCGCCTATTCAGAGCAAAACAGACAGTTTTTCACCGGCCATTGCAGATGGGGCGAAGGTCAGTCCGTCCGCGTCACTCTTCAGGTTCGACATGCTCACCACGGACAATAGCCTGCACAAACCGCAGCTTCATCAATAGCGCCTGCATTCCCTTGACATCCAATCTTGTGGTGTTGTGCGAGTTGTAGTCTGTCGAGTGCGAAATCTTGATCTCGCCCTGCTCGAAGAACTTTCCATAATTCAGATCGCGCAAATCCGGCGGCACTCGATAGTAGTCACCCAAATCTTCTGCAGCAACCATCTCCTCTCGGCTGAGCAAGCCCTCGAACAGTTTCTCGCCATGGCGCGTACCTATTATACTGATTGGGTGATCGGGAACTCCTAGCAGTTCAGTCAAGGCGATGGCCAAAGTTTCAATTGTAGCGGCCGGAGCCTTCTGCACGAAAATTTCGCCGGGATTGGCGTGCTCGAAGGCATAGAGCACCAAGTCGACGGCGTCGTCCAATGTCATCATGAAACGCGTCATAGTGGCATCGGTGATAGTGATCGGCCGCCGGGCACGAATTTGACTGGCAAACAGCGGAATTACCGAACCGCGAGATGCCATCACATTGCCATAGCGGGTGGCACATATGACGGTATTGTTGCTTGAGCGCGACTTGGCAACGATGACCTTCTCCATCATCGCTTTGCTGATGCCCATGGCATTGATCGGATATACCGCCTTGTCCGTGCTCAGGCAGACCACGCGCTTCACATTGCAGTTTAGGGCTGCTTCCAAGGTATTTTCCGTGCCGAGCACGTTCGTCTTGACGGCCTCAAGCGGGTAAAATTCGCAGGAGGGTACCTGCTTGAGTGCGGCAGCGTGATAAATGAAATCGACTCCGCGGACGGCGTTGAGAACCGACTGGTAATCGCGTACGTCCCCGATATAGAACTTGACCTTGGGACTGTTGTACTTCTTGCGCATGTCATCTTGCTTTTTCTCGTCCCGGCTGAAGATGCGAATTTCTGCCAAATCGGAATCGAGAAATCGCCGCAGAACAGCGTTTCCGAATGAACCGGTACCGCCGGTGATAAGTAGGGTCTTGCCGGTAAACATCAAACGTCCTTTTCTAAGTTTGATTGGCCGCGACAGAACGGAACATCTTCAAGGTTTCCGATCGTGCCTCGTCAGATCCGACGTAGCGTTTCGCGTATTCGATCGTAGCCATTTGGACCGATCGTTGCTGTCGAGTATCTCTGTCCGCTGCGACCGCTATTTGCTGTCGCCATACATCGATTGAATCGAGGGGGGCTACAGTGATTACCCCGGATGAGACCTCCCGCCAAGGTGTTCGATCACTTACCAAGACGGGCGTGCCGGCGCGCAAAGCTTCAAAGATGATATGCCCGAAATTTTCCCCCAGCGTAGGAAACGCGAACAGGTCATATGCAGCGAACGTTTCGGAAACACCACCAGGCTCCAGCATTCCACGATATTCGACGCTGATATGGGAAGGGAGGCGTTCAATCGTCGCCTGACAATTCCGCCAATAGCTCGCGTCCTCTATAGGGCCAAAGATCGCGAGTTTGATTTTGCGATCCACTCCAGAGAGAATCTCAAGGAGGCCAACCAAATTCTTCATCGGCGAAATACGGGATATGAAGGCAATCGCCAGTTCGCCGGCCGTTTTAGACGTACGTTCCGACACATTGTCACAAACACCTCCCGCGGACACCGGATCGGCAGCGAGATGAATCTTGTTTCCCGCATGTCGAAACTGACGCAAGATATCTTCTGCTTCCAACGCGGTGGAGGCGTGCCAATGCACATCCCGATACAGTCCAACCAGCCTGACGAGATCCAGATAGGTCCTTTTCTTGAGGCGCTTGATTGAGAGTGCGCCCGCAGAGAATTCGCCTCGCGGTGCAATGCAGATGTTCGCGCCATTTTTCCGGACCGCGCGTTGGTCGAGATAGATCGAAATAGATGACCGGTATCCAAAGAAACTGTTGAGATACAGAACGTCGAAACTATGTGGCGCGGCCGCCTTTGCCATGCCCCTCGCGCCAAATGTGCTGGGCTCGGCATAATATATTGGACCACTCGGGGTATTCACCCATTCATTCGCGCGGATTCCCGAATACGGCTCATCCGATCCTAAATCACGATCCCTGGTGAAGATCGAAAACTCAACGTTACCGGCCAGAGCCTCTCGCATGTTGGCAAGCGTGCGAATCGGCCCCCCCCCTTTGAAGCCTGGCAAATAGAAATCCGCTACACACAGAACTTTAATCCCGTTCGACGTCATGCTCACACACGGAACGGTACGGCTGCAGGGTGATTTCGATCCGCCCTTTCAAGACGATGACATAGAACGCCGCTCACGATCTCACCAATGCTCTCATCAGAGTTTGCCTGCCGGAAGTCGCGTGGAGCCACTTGCCGGAGTTCGTTTCACGAACAATGCCATCATCGTCCCGAAGTTCAGCCTGTGATTGGCGTTAGCCATCGCAAATATTCTCGCTCAGTTCAGGAGCTCGGTCCGCATGGCCCGGTACGGCTATCTCTTTCCGTTTCAAATTGTTCAAATGTCCGGATTTTAGCAACTCACCATAGACATGCTTGGCAGCCTGAGCGGCGCCCTCGTGGCCAACCATAAGATTAAGTGTTCCCGGCAAAGTAGACAGCCAGTAGGCGCAGACGAAATCATGATTGTATTTTTCATCCCAACTTGTCGTCGAGGCCAGGCCATCCAAAAGAGTGCGACGCAAGTCTGCAGGATTCACTACCCGGATGACGCCCTTATGAAACTCGTAAAATACCCGACCATACAGAAACACCCGCTTTTTAAGCAAAAGCGCTTCGTAGCCAACGGTGCTTGTGAGGGTGATAATCCCGGCCGATTGTTTGATCAACTGCTTGGTTGGCTCGTCCGGCCCCAGCAGCCTTACATTGGGAAGGGACCGGACGCGACGATAGAATTCGAGCGACGGGTACGCCCACGCGCTGATGTGATCCTTAACGTACAAGCGAACGCCTTCGGGCAGACTAAAGGCGATGTTGCGGATCACTTCATATTCATCGAGGTAAGCCCCAGCCAGGATGGATGTTGAGGCCTCAGGGTGGAAGTGGATCGGGTATAGCAGAAATCGCTCTCCAGTTACCGGTTTCTGGTACATGCGGCGAACCCTGCCGACTTTGAGACGACGACGCACATTGCGCAGCAAAAGGCTTATGTGCGTACGTAGGGGGTTGCCGATCTGGAACGAATTGGTACGACTGTCGAGTAAGTGACGTATCAGGGCCTTGATCCTGCCGACACGGTCACGCCTGAAGTAGCGCTTAATCAATGCGACACGTTCCAGGCCATTGATTTTCATGTAATCGGGAACGATCGTCTCGATATTGTCGATGTAATTGTCCACCCAGTGGTGAACATCCGGGCCCACGGTCTTCTGCCCATTTTGGATTGCGGCAAACGCTTTCTCAACCGAGTCATCCGCTAACGGATCTGCTGAAACGGAGAACCGACCGGGCAGGCGAGAGCCGCCTAGGCCAATATAGACAGCCTTCCGTTTCTGGGCCACGAAGAGCGCGAAGTGCGCGAATGCATTGGAGACATTCTCATATAGAACGAAATCCGTTCCATGCTTGTCGAATATTTCCTCGAAATAGGTCAGCAGAGCACTTTTAAGTCGATCGAAGAAATCGAGATCGGCACTGTCTCCCCAGATCCCATAGGCCAGCGCACGCTCGAAATCGGAAAGCAGGGCAGAGTTCAGATCATATTCAGCATAGCGAGTAAGAATATCAAAATCGACATGATGGTTCGCAAAGAAGGAAGAAAAGTCGTAGATCTCGGCGAAGCCTACGGAATCCAAGCCGTTCTCCTCACGAGAAAACGCGCTATCGACAGCCACGACTACCGTGGCGCCATCACTACGAAATTGCGCGGCGAGCGCGTTGAAAAAATGAAAGTAGTTCGGTGCGCTATTTGATAGAAACAGAACGTTCATCTTCGGGGCCAGCCTTCAATCAATTCAGGGCGCACGGCGGTGGCGGAACGAATGTCCTGAGTCACTGTACGGCCCAATACTATTTCAAGATTTTTGGGCGCAAGTCCAAACCCTGGACGCACGCTACGTATACTGTCTCGCGTGATGACATCACCTGCCTTGAGATCTCTCACAAAATACAGCGATCTGCGAAACTTGACATTCGCTTGCTCGCTCGATTTGCGCCCATAGTCCACCTTGCCGAGCGCCTGCCACGCCGTTTTCGCGCTAGCGCACAATGCGGCCATTTCGGCAGGCTCCAGCGAGAAACTGTCGTCTGGCCCACCTCCGCTGCGGTCGAGGGTGAAGTGCTTTTCTATGATCGAGGCGCCTAAGGCCACGCTGGTGATGGCAGTAGTATTGTCGAGCGTATGGTCTGAAAGGCCCGTAACCAACCCGAACCGCTCAATCATGTCGGATACGGTATGCAAATTATAGTCTTCCGCCGGAGCCGGGTAACCGCTGACGCAATGCAGGATGGCCAGTTCCCTGCAGCCGCCTTCACGGGCGGCGTCGATTGCCTCTTGTATCTCTTCGGCGTCGGCCATGCCCGTCGAAATGATCATAGGCTTGCCGGTGCCGGCAGCGTATTTGATCAAGGGCAAGTCAACCGCCTCGAATGAGGCGATTTTGTAAGCGGGCGCGTTCAAGTCCTCTAGGAGATCAATCGCCGTACTGTCGAAAGGCGAACTGAAGATGGTAATGTCCAGCTTGCGGGCATGATCGAACAAAAGCTTATGCCACTCCCATGGCATATGAGCCTCTTCGTAGAGTTCATACAGCGAGCGCCCATTCCACAAACCGCCCTTAATCTGGAACTCCTCGCTGTCGCTGTCGAGGGTGATTGTGTCGGGCTTGTAGGTTTGGAGCTTGACGGCGTCCGCTCCGGCCTTTCGGGCCTCTTCGAGTATGCGGAACGCCGTTTCGATCTTGCCGTTGTGGTTCGCGGACACTTCGGCAATTACATAGGGTGGCTGATCCCTCCCGATCCGACGTCCGGCGATCTGGATAGAGGTCATTTGTGTTCTCCCAAGACGGTTCACTCGGCTTTCCAGTCGTTTCTCAGCAGCCCGAAGCAAATAAGGGAGTGATACAATCCCTGGATGCGTTGTTGGTCGCGCAATATGCCCTCCTGGGTGAAGCCCAGGCGTTCGTGAAGCGCAATGGAGGCTTTGTTGAAATCAATGGCTTGGCCGCAGACCTTATGGAGGTTCAATTCGCGAAAAGCATAATTTAGCGCTGCGGAGCCGAGTCTTTTCCCAGTTCCTTTCGCTGCGTCTGGGCCCGCGTAAAATCCCCAGTTCGACACCCCTCCGTCGGCAACATTGTCAAACTGCACATAGCCGATAGGGACTTCTCCATCCACAACTATCATCAGTCGCCGCGTTTTATCATTGCGCGCTTGGAAGAACCAATTGCGGTGCTCGTCCAGGCAGATTTCGTGCTGCGTAAACATGAAACGACGCACGTCCCAATGGTTTCGCCATGCCAGCACCATCGGCAGATCGTCAACAATCATCGGCCGAACGAGGTAAAGCTCAGACATATCCACCGACCATCTGATCGGCAATCCGGGAAACGCCTTCTCCGTCTGTGATCTTTGCGGTTGCGTTGCTTAGGTCAAGGAGGAACTGACCAACTGTCCCTGACAACAGGTGCTGTTGCAAACGGGTCGCAATTTGCGAAGCCTTCTGGACAGCCACAGCCGCGCCTGACCTCTGGAGTGCCGCGGCTACGGCATGCTGGTTGTCCGCCAATACCAATACGAAGCTGGGCAGGCCCATGCAGCAGCGCTCCCATGAGGTGCTCCCAGCGGCGCCAATGGCAACGTCACTTTCGACCATCAAGCGAGCCATGTCGTTCACGCCGACCAGAACCTGGGTTGGGCGGCGCATTCCGGCCGCATGGACCAGCACTTGATCCAGCCAAGGAGCGTGAGGACCCATCACCACGACAACATGCAGATCGGGCGGCAGGTCGCAGGAATTGAGCGCATCAAGGACGTGTCCCGTTGCATTGTCCTTGTCGACGCCACCCATGGCAACCAGCAGCTGCCGTAGCCGGGGGACCTGTCGGCGGGTCAGACTCTCAGCGCGCAGCCGCGCGAACTCCGGGCGCAGCAGGGCAAAATGCGGGCCAAGAAGCGTGCGGGCTTTTGGCGGCAGAAGACTCGTGTAGTCGGCTACATTTCGCCCCAGGCCCGGGTCCAGCAGCAAATCACAGTCATGCGGTCGATCAGCCAGATCGTCCATGACCATCAGCCATCGGCAGTCCGGGCGCAGCGCCTGTTCCCAGCGCCTGTCCAGAGCGTAGTGATCCACCACCAGCCAGTCGACCGCTCTCTGCAGGACATGGTGGGTGTGTTCAGCATCGGCCGCCCAGTCGGTTCCGAGCCAACAAGCATGGGCTGGGTCCTCAATTTTCCGCGCTGTATTGGACGGCATCAATGCCGGCAGAGCTACTGTCGTATGGCCTCGCTGCTCAATGGAGTCCAGAAGATTCCCATGGTGCGGCCGACAGATGAACAGGCATTCCGCCCCGCGCTCGCGAAGCGCATCGGCCAGCGTCAGGCAGCGCATCACATGGCCTGTCCCGATCTGAATCGAGGCATCGGTCCGAAAGCCGATGCGAAGTCGGCTTGCCATCACCAGGCGGTCCACCCGCCATCCACTCGGATGTCAGCGCCATTGATGAAAGTTGACGCCTGCGAAGCAAGCAACAGAACAGCTCCCTGGATTTCTTTGGCGTTGCCCACCCGCCTCAGCGGCACTTTATGAGCCAAGCGGCTCACAAAAGCTGACGACTTCTCCTGCACGGAAGGCGACGGAAAAGGTCCTGGTGAAATTGAATTCACCCTTATGCCTTCGGGTCCAAACTCGCATGCTGCATACTTTGTCCATTGCGCGAGCGCCGCCTTCGCAGCTCCATAGAAGGGAGGGTTTGCTGTTCCATCCGCGTCGTAAACTCTGAAGTCGGGACTCACCGATGCATACATGGAAGCCACATTGATCACCGACGCATCACCTGAAGTGCGCACCGCGTTGCGTAGGCACGGGAGTGCGGCTCGCAGCAGGCTTTGCGCCGCCACCACGACAATTTCGTAGCTCTGCCGGTACGACGTCTGACTAGAGGTCTCGATCGTTCCCGCGCCACCTAGATACGCATTGTTGATCAAGCAATGCAGTGGATTTGTGCCGCGGCGTTCGAAAAATTCCCTAACCGCTAATTCATCCAAAATGTCAAAAGCAGCAGTCCGTGCCTGGTAGCCGGCCTCTGACAAAGCAGTTACCAATTCCTGGCTCCGCTGCTCGGAGCGTGAATTCACAAGCACGCAGGCTCCTGCTTCTGCCAGGCCCCACGCCATCGCACTGCCAAGATGGCCCGTTGCCCCGGTAATCATGATATCGCGGCCTGACAATGAAAATCGTTCCATCAAACGCATAGCCTGTCCCGCATCCAAAGGGCAGGGTCTATGCTTCGAGCATCAATCTGCGGACGCGTTTCGCGTGCAAACTGCACTTCTGAAACGTCGAGCGGCGGATTCGCAAGGCAGTCCAGATTTTGCGAAAGTTGATCAATCGTCTCCACGCCAATGACAATCCCATCCACCCAAGGAATCCCCGCAGCGAAAGCAATACTTAGATCTACCAGGGAAATCCGGCGGAATCTCTGCTGCATTTCATCCAACCAATGCCATAATATTTCCGGATTGCAAACGTTGGCCTTCCTCCAATGCTCAATATTTCGACTGTTGATCAATCCTTGTAATAAAACACTACGGACATGGACTGTAATATTTCTATCAGACTTTGCTCGTTCAATATTCGCATCATAGGCGTCCCACCGATAATCTAGAATGTTAAATGGAATTTGAAGGTGAGAAACGTCTTTATCAAGTAGAGCTAAATTCAGCTCTTCTACGTTCTGGATTGAAACCCCTAATTTCTTTATTATCCCGCCATCACGATGTTCGATCAATCTTTTCCAAACGTCACCATTCCAGACGTGCAGATGACTCGCGCGATGCAACAGCAAGGTGTCGAGTTTCTGAACACCCAAAGCGCTCATCGAGTGAAACAGACTACCATCAACAAAGGCATTGATAGTCGCAGTTGACGCATCTTGGGGACAATCGTCGAGAGGTGCCAGTTTGGTAACAACCTGAACGCGATCTTGCCATCCACCAAGAAGGGCATGCCTTATGACCTCCTCACTGTCGCCATAAGCTCTCGCCGTATCGACATACCTCACGCCATTGACGATAGCAGACCTGATCAGCTTGCGACTGACTTCCAAGCTGGGCTGGCCATTCGCGTTGGCGATACCATACTTAAAACCAAGCTGAGCCGTCCCCAATACGAGTTTGTTGCTAGGCCCATCGACTTGCGGTTGCAGGCCTGCCCCCTTCAGCCACCGACTAAGCTCTATTGCCCCCACGTCAATTGGATCGGCTATATCTCTGAATAGACGCTCAACATGAAGGTAATCGTCCAGAACGTCGACAGTACACCGGCGATCTCCCATTTCTTCCTTTATGTACTTTTCAAAATAAGCAGGCCCAAACTTCCTTATTACGTATGGCGTAACATGCTCCAAATCATGCATGTCTTGGGCAAACCGATGAGCTTCTCTCAAATGGCATAAGCGCGTGACCTCTACGCTTACTCCATAGGGCAGGCCCGACCTGCTGCCGTTGCAGGCAAGATATTCAAGTTCTCGATTCAGAAAATCTGCTTCAATTTCATCTATGAGACTGCCGTCTGGAACGATGTTGTCCGCCGTCAAACGAAACACAATCGTCTCGTCCTCAAACTCACTTAGCGCCTCAACGTAACGCGCCAATGTATTTTCCAAGCTGCCTCTGTAGTACGGAAGGCCATAGCGTCGCAAAATACCGATAAGTACATCATCGCTCTCATGCGTCGAAGTGGCGACGATAACTTTTCGCCCCGTATTGGGGGGCCGTTTTGGCGCCAATACAACGATGGGCAGCCCTGCGATGGGTAACAAGACTTTCGCAGGCAACCTGACAGAACTGGTCCGCGCCTGTATAACGACAATACTGGTCATGCCAGGATCTGCTTCAAGGTCCCAACTACCTCGTCCAGCTCAGTACGGGTCAACGTCGGGTGCATTGGGATGCTGATAGCTTCCCGATAGTAGCGTTCGGCCTCCGGAAAATCGCCGTTTCGGAAGCCCATCTTCTGGTAGTAGGGTTGAGTGTGCACCGGAATGTAATGCAGATTGACCATAATCTGCCTGGCACGCAACGCCTCGAAAACCTCCCGATGGGAGGCGCCGATATTCTCCAGTTGCAGGCGGATCACATATAGATGATAGGCCGAATAGCCGTCGGGATGCTGCCACGGCAGGTTAAGTGGCAAATCGGCGAGCAGAGTATTATAATAGTCGGCGATCTCATGTCGCCGCTTCACGTAATGGGTCAGGCGATTGATCTGGCTAACGCCCAGTGCAGCCTGCATGTCGGTCATGCGATAATTGTAGCCGAGAGCCACCTGTTGATAATACCAGGGGCCATCCATGGGCTGTGTCATAAGCGCTGGCTCTCGGGTGATGCCGTGGCTTCGAAGCAGACCCAAGCGGGTTGCCAACTCATCATTGTTGGTCAAGGCCATCCCGCCCTCAGCAGTGGTGATGATCTTTACCGGATGAAAACTGAAGACGGTGATGTCGCTGTATCGACAGTTTCCGATTGGCTCTCCCTTGTAGCGACCGCCGATGGCATGTGAGGCATCTTCGATGACCTTGAAGCCGTATTTCTGACCGAGAGCATGGATGGCCTCCATATCGCATGGCTGTCCAGTGTGATGGACAGGCACCACAATCTTCGGCAAACGGCCAACCATTTCAGCTTCGACGAGCTTTTCCGCCAGTGCTTTTGGACAGAGGTTGTAGGTGCGCGGATCGATATCCACAAAATCCACCCGAGCGCCGCAATAGAGCGCACAATTGGCCGTGGCTACGAACGTGTTCGGCGTGGTCCAGAGCAGGTCGCCAGGTCCGAGATCCAGCGCCAGACAGGCAATGTGAAGTGCCGATGTAGCGCTGTTGACAGCTATCGCATGAGTGCTGCCGGTATGGGCCGACACACTCTGCTCAAACGTCGGGATGTTGGGGCCTTGAGTAAGGTTGACGGACTTCAGAACGTCCACAACCGCATCGATGTCAGCCTGCGTAATGTCTTGTTGTCCATAGCGGATCATAAGGTTCTGACCGTGTTTGAGCAAAGTTTGAAGTTAAGCCATTGACTTCGGCGCTAGTGATTTCTGTCGATTTGATGGTAGGCGATGGCTTTCCAGACCATGATCAGCGTGAACGAGATCGTCATGCCGATAGGAACCGCCAGTTCAGCGTGACTTCCGCTCAGGCACCAGGTCGATACAACAAATACCGGCAACGCAGCAATGTGACTGTAGATAATGGGCTTGTCGGAACCACGGGCATAGAGAGCATAGTGGGGCACCATGCCGACGGCATTGATGATGGCCGCGAGCAGAACCCATGGATATAGGCCAAGGGCGTGCTGATAGACGGACTTGCCCACCCAATCCAGCAGGTAAGGCAGTGACGCCCAGCTTGCAAAGCCGAACACAACCGAAGTTGCCAGGGTCTGAAAAAAAATCTGTCGCACCTTTGCACGGGCAAGGGCGTATTCCTGATTGTGGGCATGGCTGATCAGTGCCGGGTAGCCGAATGAGAACACACCCGCGTCCAGAAACACCATCAACGTTCCAGCAACGCCGAGGAACAACACATAGGCACCAACCGTCTCTATGCCGCCGAGCGCTTCCATCCAGTACCGATCGGCTGTCTGAATACCCCGCAAGGCGAGGGTCGCAACCAAGAACGCCGTGCTGACGGAAACACCCTTCTTGACCCAAACCCAATCAATCGGCCTGGACCAACCACCAATATTTAGTTGCCCCAGCCTCCAAATACCCAATGCTGCGGCGGCGACGCCTGCACATGCCCACAGCGCCATAATAACACCGAGGTTTCGACTTCCCGCATCCCCGATCATCAGTGCCACGATCGCAATCGCCCAGCTGCCTTGGCGCACGAATAACGTTATGCTGGCGGCCACTTGGTCCGATAGCACAATGAGCAGTCGGGCCACTTCCTGGTTGAAATGCTCTAACGCCAAAATTGGGACGAACCACCACAGCAGATACGCTGGCCAACCGGCGTAGATCAAGAACAAGACGAAGGCCGGGACTACAATCAAGTAGAGGAAGCAGCACAAGCCCAATTGTCCTTTTAACATACCTCCTCTCTGGTCTTCGGGAACTTTCAGAATTTCGCGCGAAACAAAGACGTAAAAATCCAAGCCGACCAAAAAAACACAATAGCCAACTGTGGCCGTGAAAAGCCCGTAGTAGCCGACTGAAGCGGGGTCGAGGTACCGGGCTAGGAAAAATACAAACAGAAATCGAATGAATAGCGTGGTGAAACGCAAAATGACGTTTACCAGCCGGGTCGCTCCGGCAGCCAACCGATCATTCCCCCTTCGCGCGGGCACTGAGCTTCTGTTTAACGGTCGCCAGCCTCGACTCCGACACGCACCGTCGCTCATTCATTGACCTTGCACGCGAAAGAAGCGCGAGAGTCGTAATACTAATAGTGGCAGTTGACTTCTCACAATAGCGGTCACCCACGTGTCCTCTTAGGCGTGACCCGCGTGTCCTCTTCAACTGCGAAACTCCTCCGCAAAAACTCGACATTTCTTGGTAAGCGCGTGTGAGAGGTCGCCTGCAGTACGTGGCCGCTCCCCCATACCGGACTCAGAGTGGGTTGTAAGCAGGATCCAGCGCGGGTCTTTCGCCGGAGCCGTTCCTCGAATCCCTGGGCAGGCAGGAAGTTAGCAAAATAGGCGCCGTCCTGGCCGGTAATGCCGGCGATAAGCGCTAACTTCCCGATCGTTGTCGCTTCCGCGGTCTCAATAGGACAATATCTTCATCGCTGATTAGCCTCGGAACGGATCCTCGTCCAAAAAACGTGCTGCTCCGACCACCCCGTGACATCAGGTGAGTTAGCCTCGTCACATCAATCGTCGATCTTTGCCGCATGTCAACGCGCGCCAAAACCTGTCAGCATGGTTCGGATGGTGCGAAACACAATCAGCACGTCGAGCCAAGGGGAGAAATTCTTGATGTAGTAGAAGTCGTAGTGAAGTTTTTCCAGGACATCGTCGACGGCCGCAACGTGGCCCTGGTTGACTTGCGCCCATCCGGTAATGCCGGGCCGAACGATGTGGCGGTATCGATAGAATGGCAGCTCGGCCTCGTACCACTTGGAGAGTACGAGTGCTTCCGGGCGCGGTCCGATCCAGCTCATCTCGCCACGCAGAATGTTGAAGGCCTGCGGCAATTCATCGATCCTGGATTTTCTCAAGAACTGCCCAAGGCGCGTGATGCGCGCATCGCCGGCCTTTGTGATGGCCTCTTCCTTTTCATCGCCAACCGGGGCGCCGAGTTTCATTGTCCGAAATTTGTAAACTTCGTAGATCTTTCCTCTGTAACCCATTCTCTCTTGCCTGAACAAGGCCGGGCCAGCTGAGTCAAATTTTATCGCTGCCGCCACGAACAGGAGCAACGGCGAAGAAACCACTAGAATAACTAGCGCAGATATCCAATCGACTGCTTGTTTAATCTTTAAATAAGCATGGTTTGGATTCAAAGATCCTAACGTATTTTCGGAAAGATGCTCTATTTCTACTCGGCCCGTAAGCGATTCGCTGATCTGCTTGACATGATAGACCGGCGTTCCCGAGAGCGCGCGATCGGCAATATACCGTTCCCATTCATCCGAAAGATCGGCTCGAAGGTCGGCCACCACACCGCTTGCATGTTCGACAATCGTCTCGGGCGAATGAATCCGGTGCCAACAAACGCCTGGTATATCTTCCAGCCTATCAACATCTCCTCCGGGGATTACTGCCAACCGGTATGGGTCGAGCCGCCGTGTGGCCAAGCTCAAGCCAAAATACCACAGGGTGGATTGAATGAAGCTCGCTGCGGCCTGAAACCGGCTATAATCAAACCTGAAAAAGAAGATGGCCATGAATACGAGGCCGTAAGTCAGGGCGAAGGTGGGCAGAATGTAACCAGCCGCCGCCACACCCGGAAAATTGCCGATGCGCTTATAAAGCAGGTAACCCGACGTGTGAGCGATGAGGGCAGCAAAGATCGTAACCTGCATGTTCGATGACCAAATCACATGTTGGCCGAACGACATGCGGATGAGCGCCGGGAACAGGATCGCGAAAGTCAATCCGCCTAGCAATTGAAAGCGCATCCGAAGCAGAAGATGCCTCTGGTTGGGCAGGTTGACAGTTGAGGTGTTCAAATTCGTGAAGCCACTAACCAATTTAACTGATCATCCGCCAAGACAAGCAACAGATCTGCATTGCCACGTCCATCGACATCCTTCGGCTCCAAATGGCTACCGCACTCCCGGGTGAACCCGAGAGCCGACTTTGCAGCACTTGCACCGCGTGACCTAGCGTCAGTTGCGGCTACGCGATCGCGACGAGTTCCCTTGAATCCATGTCAACAGGGATCTCGCCATTCATGATGGCAACCAGTACTCGGGCCCTTCCGGCTGGATCGAGCCGGTCAAGACGACCGATCATCTCCGCGAAAGGACCTGAAAGAATCCGAACCGAGGCGCCTGCAGTAAGGCCTCCGCTGAAATCAAGCAAGCCGTCCTTGCCAGTCAGGGCAATGAACCGTTCCACCAGCCCCGAGGGGACCGGCAATGGCCGCTCGCCCTGCATGATGAGGGAGCGCACACCGAACGTCCCGTTGACCGAGCGCCACCGCTGCAGCGCGACATCGAGGGCGATGAACATGTAACCTGGAAAATAGGCTGCCGGTCGCGTCTCGATGCGCCGGGCATGACGAATGGTCTTCTCGCAGCGAGGTATAAACGGTTGGAACCCCTGCAGCCGGAGATGCCGTTCGGCGACGTCTTCCTTTCCCGGAAAAACGCTGGCGGCATACCAGCGCGCTGCGGCGACCGCGGGCCGTTGCAACGATGAAGTCGCCTTGTCTGTTGTTTTTTTCGGGCTAATCACGCGTCTCGCTCTCGGCGGTCTTCGGCATGGTCGATGTCAAGGGTTACGACAGCGCAACGATACCGGTCGAGCAGCTATGTCGCGGGGATCAAGGCGGTTGGTCGATTTTTTGCTATTTGTCCATTAATTTTTAGCTTTGCCTAACAAGCTACCGAGCCACATTATTTTTTAGCCACCCAACCACGGTATCGACCGATTTTTGCGCCGATGCGTAGCCGCCTGGTTACAGCGGCTCGCGACGAATCGCCGGCTGTTGTGGTCCTTAGCCCTTGGTCTTGACCATTGTGTGACGGTATCGTTAGCAAATCGTTGCACAGCAGATGCCGGCCAATTGGCGCCGCCCTGCGTTCCCGACGATCCGTCGCAGAGACAGGATCATTCCTGTGCTTGCCGATCAGTGCTGCGCCCGAGAGCTCAGGAACGCTTGAGCAGCGACCAGACGGCGGGCACAAGGCTCGCCGCCAGGCCTACCTTGATCAGGTCGCCGACGATGAACGGCACGACGCCGAACTGCCATGACTTTTCCGGGCCGATGAGCAGCGCCAGCCAGGCAAAGCCCATCGCCATCATGATGATTTCGGCAACCAGAATCGCGTTGAAGAGCTTGACCGGATGGCGATCCCAGCCGCGATCGGCAGCCCAGCCGACGATCGCCGCCATGACGACGAAGCCGAAGAGATAGCCGCCGGTCGAGCCGAGCATGTAGGCAATGCCGATGCCCTTTTCCGGCGTGCCCTGGAAGACCGGCAAGCCGATGGCGCCCTCCGCCATGTAGAGAAGCAGCGTGGCGACGCCGAGGCGCATGCCGAATGCAGCTGATATCAGGAACACGGCCAGGGTCTGCATCGAGATGTCGACCGGTCCGAGCAAAACCCTGGTCTTGGCCGACAAGGTCAGCAGCAGCGTTCCAACGATCGCCAGCAAAAGCTGCGTCGCCAGGCGGGCCGCGCCCCTTTCAGGCAGAGCGAGAGAAACAAGCGGCGTCGTTGCAATTGCCATGGTCTTCCTCATTGCGGACTGCCGCAGATCGCGGCCTTGCGTTTTCCTATATTGGCTTCCGTGCTATGCGGCAATCGGTTTTGCCGACATCGGTTTTGCCGCCTCTGGAACAGGGCTGAACTGCCATGGCGCTGAAATTCGACACCGACTTCGAACCGGCCTACGGCCAGGGCGTGACCGTTGCGCCCGACGTGCTCCGGATCACCGCGAAAAATCCCAGCCCGTTCACCTTTCACGGCACCAACAGCTACATCGTCGGGCGCAAAACGCTGGCGGTGGTCGATCCGGGGCCGGATGACGATGAGCATCTCAAGACGCTGCTCGCGGTGATCGCAGACAGGCCGGTCAGCCATATTTTCGTCAGCCACACACATCGCGACCATTCCCCGCTGGCAGCGCGGCTGAAGCAGCACACCGGTGCAATTGTCCTGGCCGAGGGTCCGCATCGGCCGGCGAGGCCGCTGCGCACAGGCGAAATCAATCCGCTCGACGCCAGCGCCGACACCGCCTTCAATCCGGATACCGCGCTTGCCGACGATTTTTTGGTCGAAGGCGACGGTTGGGCGATCAGAACGGTGCTGACGCCGGGCCATGCCGCCAATCATGCAGCCTTTGCGCTGGAGGGAAGCGGTATCCTGTTCTCGGCCGATCATGTCATGGCCTGGGCGACCTCCATCGTTGCGCCGCCGGACGGCGCCATGGCCGACTATATGGCCTCGCTGGATCGGCTGATCGAGCGCGACGACCGCCTGCTGCTGCCCGGCCATGGCGGGCCGGTGACAGCGCCGCGCAGCTTCATGCGCGAGCTGAAGTCGCATCGCAGGATGCGCGAGCAAGCGATCCTGGAGCGGATCAGAAGCGGCGACCGGACGATCAAGGAGGTGGTTGCGGCGATCTATCGGGATACCGATCCGCGCCTGCACGGCGCGGCCGCGCTGTCGGTGCTTGCCCATCTCGAGGACCTGGTGGCGCACGGCCTGGTGAGCACCGACGGCGACCCTGACATCGACGGCATTTTCAGCCTGCCTGGCTAAGAGACCGTTTGGAAACTCTACTCTGGCGGCCATCTGATGGCGTTTTCTGCGCTTCCGGTGCTCATATGTGGACGGC
>NZ_JBVVQJ010000042.1:0-61338 GCF_055811475.1 Mesorhizobium sp. WSM4829
CCGAAATACGGGTGCCAACGGTAATGGACCTCGATCTCCTGCCCAACATGGGCAGAATGACCCCGAGATGGCGATCGAACGGATTGAGCGCTCGACGGTGTTGCTATCGATCTCGATACGGCCGTCGTCAAGGAAGCGCGAGAGGCCTTCCCAGCGTGAGAGCGTGTAGCGGATTGCCTCGGCGAGCTTGGTCTTCTGACTGATCAGGCCGAGCTTTTCGCGCAGTAAGGTTCAAGATCGGCGACAATAGCGCGGCTATTTTCCTGACGCATCGCACGGCGTTCATTGGCCGATCGGCCGCGGATATCGTCCTCGATCTTGAGGTCGGCGATCGTCTCAGCTCCTGGCTGGCGATCGGCGAGTTCCAGGCCTACAGTCGCCTGCCAACAGTGCCAGCCTGATCAATTACGGCGAGAGCTACCGGTCCGGAGATCGCATCAGCCTCTCCGTCGCCAAAGAGCTGTTCTGCTTCATCCCGGCCATCGAGCTCAACGCCCTGCGTCGGAGCGCTCTCTGCTTCTGGAGGAAGCCATGAGGTCCGCTCGGGCTTGATCGGAGGCTTGCCTGATGGGCGTCGTGGTTGCTTCGCTCGCCTGCCGCCCCGTGGCGAGGGTTTGCGGATTATCGGTCCTCTGCCTCTTCGCCGGTCTCAACAGCGCTGTGTAGTGTTCAGTGTTTATGATGACGCCCCCGGTGTTGCTCCTGTCAGGTGTACTCGTCAGCTCGTGCTGGGCCTCGCGCGACTTGCTCAAGTGCTGGTCAAACGGCGCTGGCGCGACTTGTCGGGCTTGCTGCTCTTGCAACACGGCTTGTTGCGACCCGGCTGCTGCAAAAGCTTCCGCGGGGATTGCGGCAAGCTCGTGCGGCAAGCGGCCCTGCCTCAGTCGGTTTTGCAGCGCCTGCCGGTCGGCAACGAGGTCGTCGAGGTGCAGCGGCCGCTGCCGTTCCGGCCACTCTTGGTTCGCCAATCTCTGAACCAGCGCGCGCGTGCCATCCACCACGAAGACGCCGCAATCAACACCGTTGTTCTGCTGCGCCATGACGGGTGTCACCAGGGTGGTCGCGTCCAGTCTTGTTGCGAGCTCTATTGCAGGCGCGTTGTTGTATCCCCGTCCATAGCTCTGATGGATGGAGTCGTAGTGATAGGCGACCGTTCTTTCCGGGTCGCGGCGATCAACGAGCAGCAGCGACCAATGCTCAGTGCGTCCCTCGTTCTCCGCCGTAGCCATAGGATTGCCACTGTTCACCGGCAGGAACACGAAGTCGGCTGGGGCGTCGTTTTGATGGTAGATCGACAGCAACCTACCTTGCACGTCCCCGTCGTGACGGCGCAGTTGCTGGGAGACCAAGGGATCCACCAGCCTTGTTCGGGCGGCGAGCGCTGGGTGGGCCGCCTGCAGGTACTGCTCCAGCAACTGGTAATCCCTGTGGATATGGACGTCGTCCAGCAGGTCGGTGGCCCCGAGAACCGCCCCCCGGGGGAGGTTAGACGAGCCTGACGGAAGCGTTCCGATCCGTGCATCGGAAGAGGTGGTCAGATCGACCAACGGAACACCGCGATAGGTGTCTGACAGCCTCGCGGTCGCTGGCGAGACGGGTCCTGGAGCCCTTGCCGGTACTGCTGCCGCTGCAGATGCACTCATCGGACCGCGATCGACGAGCCAAAAGTCGTTGCGCCCTTCTGGCCTCTCGGCGGCGTAGCCCTGACCTTTAATCTCGTAGTTCCATTGCGGCTTTTCCGCATCCGGCACGAGGTCATGGCGGTCCAAGAAAGAGAGCATCGCGTCTGGGGCGTGTTGAGTCCCATGGGGAAAGCCTTTGGGGACGGTGAATGAGACGTTTATGGAGTTCTCGATCGTAGCGGGGGGTGCCTCAGACCTTGCGAAGGGCGCGGCCTCCGCATGCAGCCTTCCGATGTATTCGGACCTTGTCCCTTGAACCGATAGCCCTTCCAATGGCAACTGCTGCCTGGGAGGCTGCATCGGCACGCGGCCGGCTGAATTGCCGATTTCGCTCAGCGGCGGCTGAATGGCGGCGGCTTGCGGCGTATTCAGGGCCCTCTGCCTCTCCGCTGGCCGCAACAGCGCCGTCGAATGTTCATTGTTGATGATGAACCGCTCGGGTGGCAGGAGGTTGCCCCGGTCAAGCGCATCCGGCCAGGGCCGGTGTTGGCTGGCAGCTAACGCTGGCGGGGCGGCGGCATCAACTCCGGCGTGCCCAGAGCCGGCCGCCGCGAAAGCGTCCGTCACGCTTCTGTCTGACGCAGACTCCATATCGCGAACCCGTCCCAACGCCCAGCGGAGATTGCGGCTGCCTGGAAGCAACGTCTCGGCGAATTTCATCCGTGAATCATGATCCAGCCTAGAGATCGTCAGGCCCCGACTCTCCAGCGCTTCAGAAAATCTGCGAAGACTACGACCATAGACAACACGGGAGGTTGAGGCCAAGCTGCTGTCACTGGCCACTTGTTCCAAGACCTGCGCGTCTGCCTTTGAGGGCACCGGCACTCGCCGCCGGCCAGGCGCCGAATAGCCCGGCTCATGATACGCACGCAGGACGTTCAATGCCGTCTTTATATCACCGTTTTTCGGAAAGAAAGCATCGACGTGATCGACCAGGGATTGGTGATTTTTTAGATCAGTCGCTTGGCCGCGAGCGCCGAGATCATTCGCCAATTGGCGAAGTGCAGACGTGTATATTCGGACCGTGCTCTCGCTATATTTTTGCTGAACCGCAGCGTGAGTGATCGCCCGATCAATAAGGTCCCGGTGTTCGTCGGACAGATGGGGATAGCGGGTAGCACGGGCGCCACTCGCGACAGGTTCGGCTCGGCGCGGCTCGGCCACGTGCTGCTCAAAGCCCGCTTGCCGGGCCTGGCCCGCAACCGGCAAGAGGTCATGGCGGTCCAAGGAAGAGAGCATCGCGTCTGGGACGGCTTGAGTCCCATGGGAGAAGTCTTTGGGGACGGCGAATGAGACGTTTATGGAGTTCTCGATGGCAGCGGGGGGTGCCTCAGACCTTGCGAAGGGCGCGGCCTCCGCATGCAGCCTTCCGATGTGTTCGGACCCTGTCCCTTGAACAGGTACCCCTTCCAATGGCAATTCACCCAACTGCTGCATGGGGGGCTGCATCGGCACGCGGCCGCCTGAATTACCGATTTCGCTCAGCGGCTGCTGAATGGCGGTGGCTTGCGGCGTATTCAGGGCCCTCTGCCTCTCCGCTGGCCGCAACAGCGCTGCGTAATGTTCAGTGTTGATGATGACGCCCCCGGTGTTGCTCCTGTCAAGTGTACGCGTCAGCTCGTCATGGGCCTCGCGCGACTTGCTCAAGTGCTGGTCAAACGGCGCTGGCGCGACTTGTCGGGCTTGCTGCTCTTGCAAGACGGCGTGTTGCACCTGCGACCCGGCTGCTCCAAAAGCTTCCGCGGGGATTGCGGCAAGCTCGTGCGGCAAGCGGCCCTGCCTCAGTCGGTTTTGCAGCGCCTGCCGATCGGCGACGAGGTTGTCGAGGTGCAGCGGCCGCTGCCGTTCCGGCCACTCTTGGTTCGCCAATCTCTGAACCAGCGCGCGCGTGCCGTCCACCACGAAGACGCCGCAATCAACACCGTTGTTCTGCTGCGCCATGACGGGTGTCACCACGGTGGTCGCGTCCAGTCTTGCTGCGAGCTCTCGTGCAGGCGCGTCATTGTATCCCCGTCGATAGCTCTGATGGATGGAGTCGTAGTGATAGGCGACCGCTCTTTCCGGGTCGCGGCGATCTACGAGCAGCAGCGACCAATGCTCGTTGCGTCCCTCATTCTCCGCCGTAGCCATAGGATTGCCACTGTTCACCGGCAGGAACACGAAGTCGGCTGCGACGTCGTTTTGATGATAGATGGACAGCACCGTATGTTGCGCGTCTCGGTCGTGACGGCGCAGTTGCTGGGAGACCAAGGGATCCACCAGCCGCGTTCGGGCGGCGAGCGCTGGATCGGCCTGCTGCAACTGCTGCTGGAGGAATTCGTAATCCCTCTGGATATGGGCGTCGCTCAGCAGTTCGGTGGCCCCGAGCACCGCCCCCGCGGGAAGGTTGGACGAACCTGACGGAAGCGCTGCGATCTGTGCATCGGAGGAGGTGGTCAGATCGACCAACGGAACACCGCGATAGGTGTCTGACAGCCTGGCGGTCGCAGGCAAGCCGTGTGCTGGAGCCCTTGCCGGTACTGCCGCCGCTGCAGCTTCCCTCATCGCACCGCGATGGACAAGCCAAACGTCGTTGCCTCCTTCTGGCCTCCGGGCGGTGTAGCCGTGACCTTTAATCTCGTAGTTCCATTCCGGCTTGTCCGCGTCCGGCAAGAGGCCCTGGTGATCCAGGAAAGGGAGCATCGCTTCTGGGACGCGTTGAGTCCCATGGGAGAAACCTTTGGGGACGGCGAATGAGATGTTTATGAAGTCCTCGAGCGCAGCGGGGGTCGCCTCAGACCTTGCGGAGGGCGCGGCCTCCGCATGCAGCCTTCGGATATGTTCGGCCCCTGTGCCTTGAACGGGTACCCCTGCCAATGGCAATTCACCCAACTGCTGCATGGGGGGCTGCATCGGCACGCGGCCGCCTGAATTGCCGATTTCGCTCGGCGGCTGCTGAATGGCGGCGGCTTGCGGGGCCCACTGCCTCTCCGCTGGCCGCAACGGCGCCGTCGAATGTTCATTGTTGACGATGAACCGCTCGGGTGGCGGGAGGTTGCCCTGGTCAAGCGCATCCGGCGAGGGCCGGATCTGCTGTTGGCTAGCAGCTAACGCTGGCGGGGCGGCCTCAACTCCGGCGTGCCCAGAGCCGGCCGCTGCCAAAGCGTCCGCCACGATCCTGTCTGACGCGGGCTTCGCATCGCGAACCCGTCCCAACGCCAAGCGGAGATAACGATTGCCTGGAAACAACCCCTCGGCGAGTTTGATCCGCGAATCATGATCCAGCCCAGAGATCGTCTGGCCCTGACTCTCAAGCGCCTTAGAAAAATTGCGAAGATTACGACCATAGATAAGACGGGTGGTTAAGGCCAAGCTGCTGTCACTGGTCACTTGTTCCAAGACATGCGCGTCTGCCTTTGAGGGCGCCGTCACTGGCCACCGGCCAGTCGCTGAATAGCCCGGCTCATGATACGCACGCAGGACGTTCAACGCCGGCTTTATGTCCTTGTTTTGCGGAAAGAAAGTATCGACGTGATCGACCAGGGATTGGTGATTTTTTAGATCAGTCGCTTGGCCACGAGCGCCGAGATCATTCGCCAATCGGCGAAGCGCAGACGAGTATATTCCGAGCGTCGGCGCGCTATGGTGTTGCTGAGCCGCAGCGTGGGCGATCGCCTTATCAATCACGTCCCGGTGTTCGTCCGACAGATGGGGATAGCGGGTAGCAGAAGTCGCTGAATAGCCCGGCTCATGATAGGCACGGAGGGCGTTCAACGCCCTCTTTATTTCCTCCTTATTCGGAAGAAAAGCATCGACGTGATCGACCAGGGATTGGTGATTTTTTAGGTCAGTCGCTTGGCCACGAGCGCCGAGATCATTTGCCAATCGGCGAAGTGCATACCTGTATTTTAGGACCGTGCTCTCGCTATATTTTTGCTGAGCCGCAACGTGGGCGATCGCCTTATCAATAAGGTCCCGGTGTTCGTCGGAAAGATGGGGATAGCCGGTAGCACGGGCGCCACTCGCGACAGGATCGGCTCGGCGCGGCTCGGCCACGTGCGGCTCAAAGCCCGCTTGCCGGGCCTGGCCCGCATTCGGCAAGGGGTCGTGGCGGTCCACGAAAGGGAGCATCGCGTCTGGGACGCGGTGAGTCCCATGAGAGAAGCCTTTGGGGACGGCGAATGGAACGGGTGGCAGGTGGTTGCCCTGGTCAAGCGCATCCGGCCAGGGCCGGTGTTGGCTGGCAGCTAACGCTGGCGGGGCGGCGGCCTCAACTCCGGCGTGCCCAGAGCCGGCCGCTGCGAAAGCGTCCGTCACGCTTCTGTCTGACGCGGACTCCATATCGCGAACCCGTTGCAGCGCCAAGCGGAGATAGGGGTGGCCTGGAAACAACGTCTCGGCGAATTTGATCCGCGAATCGTGATCCAGCCCAGAGATCGTCTGGCCCCGACTCTCAAGCTCCTCAGAAAATCTGCGAAGACTACGACCATAGACAGCACGGGTGGTTGAGGCCAACCTGCTGTCATTGGTCACTTGTTCCAAGACATACGCGTCTGCCTTTGAGGGCACCGTCACTGGCCACCGGCCAGTCGCTGAATAGCCCGGCTCATGATAAGCACGCAGGACCTTCAACGCCGGCTTTATATCCTTAATATCATTGTTTTTCGGAAAGAAAGCATCGACGTGATCGACCAGGGATTGGTGATTTTTTAGATCAGTCGCTTGGCCGCGAGCGCCGAGATCATTCGCCAATCGGCGAAGCGCAGACGAGTATATTCGAAGCGTCTCCGCGCTATGGTGTTGCTGAGCCGCAGCGTGGCCGATCGCCTTATCAATAACGTCTCGGTGTTCGTCGGACAGATGGGGATAGCGGGTAGCAGGGGCGCCAGCAGTCGCTGAATAGCCCGGCTCATGATACGCACGCAGGACGTTCAACGCCCTCTTCATATCATCGTTTTTCGGAAAGAAAGCATCGACGTGATCGACCAGGGATTGGTGATTTTTTAGATCAGTCGCTTGGCCACGAGCGCCGAGATCATTGGCCAATCGGCGAAGTGCATACGTGTATTTTCGGACCGTGCTCTCGCTATATTTTTGCTGAGCCGCAACGTGAGTGATCGCCTTATCAATAACGTCCCGGTGTTCGCCGGAGAGATGGGGATAGCCGGTAGCGCGGGCGCCATTCGCGACAGGATCGGCTCGGCGCGGCTCGGCCACGTGCTGCTCAAAGCCCACTTGCCGGGCCTGGCCCGCATCCGGCAAGGAGCCATGGCGGTCCAAGAAAGAGAGCATCGCGTCTGGGACTTGAGTCCCATGGGAGAAGCCTTTGGGGACGGCGAATGAGACGTTTATGGAGTTCTCGATGGCAGCGGGGGGCTCAGCCCTTGCGGAGGGCGCGGCCTCCGCATGCAGCCTTCCGATGTGTTCGGACCATGTCCCTTGAACAGGTACCCCTTCCAATGGCAACTGCTGCCTGGGAGGCTGCATCGGCACGCGGCCGGCTGAATTGCCGATTTCGCTCAGCGGCGGCTGAATGGCGGCGGCTTGCGGCGTATTCAGGGCCCTCTGCCTCTCCGCTGGCCGCAACAGCGCTGTGTAATGTTCATCGTTGATGATCACCCACTCGGGTGGCAGGTGGTTGCCCTGGTCAAGCGCATCCGGCGAGGGCCGGATCTGCTGTTGGCTGGCAGCTAACGCTGGAGGGGCGGCGGCCTCAACTCCGGCGTACCCAGAGCCGGCCGCTGCGAAAGCGTCCGCCACGATGCTGTTGAGGTCACCCCGTCCAGCGGGCATGCCTGGGTCGCTGAAAAGAGACGAGGCGGCTTGATCATCCTGCCGTCGCTCAAGCCCTGCGCTCAATTGTTCTAGTCGCAGAACCTCTTCTGGATTGGTTGGCGACTCGTCAGCTTGATCGAACAGCCTCCGGGCCTCGGCAAGGTGCTGCTCATCGCCCACTTGCCGTGCCTGGTCCGATTGCCCCTCTTCCAAGCCGGCGTCCTGCACCTGTGACAAAGCTGATACCCGGGATGGGTTACTATTTCGCGGGTCCACACTAGCCTCACATCAAACTGTATCGTCAAAGTTCTGCGCCAATCCACGCAGTTCCTGATCGGGTTGAGATTCTGCCGAGAGCCCCTCGTCTGCTTTCACCAAGGGTGCCGGCTCCGGGAGGGCGCCTGTCTGGCTTTCGAAGATGCGTTTAAGTATGCGGTCCGAAAAATATCGCACCTTCCTCAATTGCAATGGTGGCAGACCTTTGATGAGAACGATCTCGTACTCGTCATTAAGTAGCCGCACCTGTTCGGGACGCAACAGCGGTGCACCCTGATGTGAATTCTGGATGTTCCAATCGAACGTGCGCGCCTGGCTGTAGGAAATCGATTGGGCTTGAAACGTGTATTCACCGATAGCTTTGGAAATGTAGTTCGGAGTCTCGTCATCGGCAGTGGCCATGAACACTTGCAGGCCGGTATTGCTGAGAAAATTCTGCTTGCCAGCCTCGCCATAAGCCCCCGTCAGTGCGGAGAGGCTCTGGATGATGAGCATGAAGCGACCCTTGTAGCCCGCGATGGTCGTAATTGCGGTCTCGATCGCCTCCAGCTTACCCAAGTGCTTGAACTCATCGAGCAGAAAGAGAACCTCGTTCTTTTCATCCCGGCGGGGCAGCGACCGCTGCAGAATTGAAACGATTTGCTGAAAAAACAAGCGTATCAAAGGCGCGATCACCTCAAGATCGTTCGGACCAACACAAAGATAGATGCACGTTCTGCGACGGCGAAGATCATAGACCGAAAAGTCCGAGCGACTTGTAGCTGCCTTTACAGCGGGATCCGCCCACAAATTGAGCCCGCCATCGCCGAGCACGGAAGTGTAGGAGGTCAGGATTTTCGTGTCGTTCCCCGCCATGTCGTCGAATATGCGTTGTGCCTCTTTGTTCTGGGTCTCCATGGCGAGTCGCGCGAAGAGCTTAAACTTCTCCCCCGGCTGGGCGAAGAGATCATAGACGGCGCCGATTGTTGGCGTGCCCCGCTCGATGCAGGCAAGGATCCCCGCGACAAAGATATCTCGCGCGCCGCTGACGAAACCTTCCGCGCCCTCCCCCTTCGCCGTAATCAGGTTTGCGGCCAAGCGGCGGGCTTCGGTGAATTGCAGCTGTGGAGGCAGCGCTATAAGATCCAACAGCGGATTGTAGCAGTTTGTGCGCCGCTCCGAATCCAGCGGCGCGAATTTGAACACCTCGTCGCCTGCGGCTTTGCGCGCCCTCGAGGTGAGCTCAAAGAGCTCCCCTTTGACATCCAGAGCTATCACTGAGCCTTTGAATGTAAGTAGCGTTGGAATGACTATGCCGACGCCCTTGCCAGCACGGGTCGGTGCAACGATAAGGCTGTGAGGCTGCTCGCCATTGGTCAGGTAGTAGCCAGGCCAGAAAGGGCCACTCGTCTTCCCAAATACCGGGCCTGTCACGCCACGGTATCGTCGCAGATATCCGGTGCGTCGCATTTCATCCACTCGAGCCCAACGAGCCGTCCCGTGGTGTTCGAGCTTGTGGCGTAATACGATCCGCTGAATCAGCAAGACGACCGCGGACGTCGAGAGCAAGATAGCTGCGCCCCGATAGAAGACGGGGGTTGCGAAACCCAGATAGAAGGGGGTCTCAAACCAAAAGGCACGGACGTCAAACGTCATCAAAGCCTCGCCGCTACCCCCGTGGCGGAACGTTGCGTACAGACTTGCCGCGCAGAAGCCCAAGGCGAGCGAGCACGCGATGCTAACGGCTATGTTAGGGGGCGTCGTTTTTGTTGAGGGCATTGTTCCATTGCCGGATTAGCCGTAGCTAGTGCTGCGCTTGCTTCAGACACCGAACCGACGTCGCGCGATGTCGCCGCTCGACAGATCGATGCCGCAGCGGGTGGTGCGATGCTTGCATCGACCACCCGGCAGACGTGGTTTTTGAAAGTTACACCAGGCAGGTACGTCAACGGACAGCGAATTGGAAACGGCAAGGCCGTGAACGGAATTCGGGAGAGAAGGCGTCACTGTACCATGGCCGAGACCTCAACGGCCCGAGCGATCTCTGCTTCTGGAGGCAGCCATCAGGTCGTCTCGAGCGTGACTGAAGTCCTGGTTAATGGCCTGACCGACTAGACCACCCCGCTGCAGCTGTTCATAGGAGATTTGCGCGCTTGTCGCACGGACTGCAGCCTCAAGACCTGCTATATGGCCGTCCAGATTCGCATTCCGTTCCGCTGCTGCATACCGCGGCGGAGGCATGTTCTGCAACAGACCATGCAGGTGGGGAAGTGAGCTAGCTTGCGCCTGTTGATTTGCGTCTAATTCATGATACACGGCGATAATGGCATTTTGTGCGTTCTCCTTGACCATGTGGTGATTATGAGGATCAGCCGCCAATTCAATGGCCTGCTCAAAAATGCGGGATTTATTTGCGTCATTAAACTTACCGAAGTTTTGTGAAGCGTAAAGAGCTCCGAGAGCTTGCTCCGGTGGCTCCATGTTGCCAATGCGATTAACAACAGCATCTTGCATCTGTGGCGTTATGTAATTGGCTATACTACTGACCGCTCTGACTTGCTCCAATGCGACGTTATCCGGCTGGTACCCCAATCCGTCTGTCAATTTCCGGGCCAGCTCCATGGCTGATTGTCCGAGCTGATTGGCCCGCCTTTCAAATTTCGCGAGGTCAGTTTCTGGCCCGGGTTGAGTGCCCCGAACGGCTGTCCGCGCTTGCGTCCCGAGGTCTTTGAAGCCCCCAAGATTTCGTGCTGTATCGCGCGGGTTAGCGGTTACCAGCCGTTCTGCTACCTCGCTTAATGCCCCCTCTGGAAGGGACAGGATGTTGCTGGGTTCCCTGCCGCCTTGGGATGAACTTGCAGCTGCGCGTGCCCGTTTGTTATCGCGATCCATGCTCGGTCTCCAAAGTCGCTATTCTACGCAATGAGGTTACCACCGAAGCTTGACCTGCTGAACAGATATGATGTTACAGTTGTAGTCTGGCAGAGGGTTCCCAGCTCTGTGGGTCTGCCAAGAGCCCGCCTGAGCCAAGGAAAATCTGATGAGGCTGGCATCAAATGCGATGAGTGGGGTCTGCCCGAGGGCATGAATGGCACGCCGTCGCCGACTCTTTCACCTCCCCCTTCCGGTTCCTTGCAAGAGCCCGGCATGAGATCCCCCGCAGCAGGTTCTCCTTTGGGCGCAGGCTTGCATGCTCGACGGTTTCGATGAGGACCATCGCCCACTCCGGCTGATCAGCCGCGGCCGAGCTGTCGTGCTCCCTCGGCAAGGAAATCAGTCGCGACCTGACCGGCAATTTGCGCCGCGCCGCGCCAATAGCATCGCTGTACCATGCCACCGCCAAGGCATTCCTGCCGCAGGCCACCCGTGGCAATCCCCCGGCCCAACCGGCGCCAGGCGAGGAGCAAAGGTCCGACGGCAAAAACGCGCGCGGGCGGGCAGCACGGCATCGCGCAATGCCGCTCCGTTCTCGACGCGGCCGCCTGTCGTCTATGTGCCGCGGTCGTCAGCACCAGCCCGCGGCGAGCCAACCGTCGGCTGGGCGATCGCGACGTCTTCAATGCCTTTGTTCCGGGGTTTTCTCAACGGGAGTCGCCTGGCGCAGCCACCTCGGAAAGGACGGCATACTTCAGCGCCACCTTGACCGGGTGCAATTGCCGCGCGGCTTTGCGCCCCAACCGCATTGATGCAGGCCCGCCATCGACTAACTTGCTTTGGCTGCAATCCCCTCGACTCACAGAAACCTTTCCCCAAAGACGGTCGGTTTCTCGCGCTCCTGTCCGGGGCCAACTGTGGATGGTCCTACGATCGGGTCAAAAGAGTTCGATGGATGAGGGTGCAAGTGGCGCCGACGCGCTCTGCTTGTCAGACGCCATTGGTATTACCGCGGGAATGCAGCCATCCTGACACCATGCCTGTTTTTGGGCAATTCAACGTGTTGCGTCTTTTGCCGATGCCCCCGCCTCTCGTCGCCGAGTCAGCTCTGGCTTGCGTGGTCGCGACCGAAGACCTCAAGACAGTGTCGACTTTGCAACAATGTCAGAGGTCCGACTGACACGGGCGGCCCACAACCGTGCAGTTGAAAGCTTTTCTCTTTTGGCACGCTTGATGCAGCAGATGATCCTAAACTTGCGCGGAACCGCGATAGACCGAGAGGGGAATCCCAGGAATGAACATGACAGGCATCATTGCGTCGGTCGCTGTCGACTTTGTCTGTCTGCCAGCGGTTGGAACAGATGGATCCTACAAAGCGGCATTTCACGTCCTGGGCGAACCCGATGCGGAGAGCAACATGGCGGTCAGCGTTTTTCACGTGTGAAAGCCTGTGACGCGGTTCGAACTTAGTTCGACCGCAACCTATGGGAACAGGGAGCCGATCTGCAGCCAGAGCCAAGGCACAGTGACCGAGATCTACCACGATCACTGCAACATCGACGAGATCGTTGGATCATCAGGCACAGTTGAGGACACCAACTATGATGGGAGCATCGACAGCGGCGACGGGTAGGCAAGCCTGCTTAGCGACCAGCATCAGGTTGCTACTTCGAAGGAGCCTCTCACATCGAAGGCATCGTAGAGCCGGCCAGAGTTGCCTCTCGCCTGAAGCCGAGGCGCGCGTCAAACCATTGTCGCCGTGCAGGTCTTTGCCGCCCTGTGCAATTTGGGAGACCACGCATCAATGAAGCGGATCAGCTTGCTTCTGATGAGCGCATTTCGGGGTTCGGACCTGTGTCCCTCATGAAGAGAGTGGTTCGATCCGGCACAGACCCTTGGGCGGGGGGGCTTGGTTGAGCCGGTGCCGGACCGAACCGTCTCAGGCAACGCCGGCTATGTCGAGGGATATTGCGGCAACTTCGTGGCCAAAACGTGGGGGTAATGTGTCGTGGATTCAACGATTCCAACACGCGCGTTGCAAACGTGACTGGAAGTTTAAGAAACCGCGCAGCGCCGCTGAGTTTGTCGGGAGTTCTGCACGTGGGCGGCTAGCTTGGCTGTAAAATAGCCGCCCGATCAGGCGTCGGATTCAGGAAGGGAAAAACTCGCAATGTTGTTTCCGCGGGGCGCCGGGCGACATACAAGCCAGCCGGTGTCGCCCGGCCACATAGAATTCGACCATCTCCTTCGAAGGGCTCACAACAGAAAAACGTGTGTATCAGGACATTCGGATCCGAAGCAGAAGTCATGCGCTTCAATCTTGCGGACTGACGCAATGGCCCGGCGATTTTTCATGACCGGGCAAGGCCGTTCCGTTTGTCGGCGATGCCGGAATGGCGAAACGGCCCCGAGTCGGGAGTACATAGGTGAGGCGAGCCGGCCGGGTGTAGGGTCGGGCTCTCGGCCGTTCGGGGAGACGGCATGAGCGGCAGGGTTTCGCGGCGCCAGTTCATCGCAGCGGCGGCTGGTGCGGGGATCGCGGTCAAGATCGGTTTTCTGGGCCGGCCCGCTGCGCCCATTGCCAATTCTCCCGGCCGTTCGCCAAACTGGATCGGACCGGACGGTCGGCCGCGTTTTCGGATGGACGCCGTGGCCAAGATCACCGGGGAAAAGACCTTCACCCGCGATTTTCGCGCCCGTGACATAGCGGGCTGGCCGCAAGAACAGAGCCACGCGTTCCTGATCCGCGGCACCCGGGCCGACGCTCCGTTCGACGGGCTGAACCTCTCACTGCTGGGCGGAGGTCTCAAGCCCGACCGATTGATAGTCGGCGAAGACCTTGTGCGCGATGGTCTTGCGCCGCCGGAAACGACGGCTCCCGGCTTCTATGGCGACATGTTCCTGGTGCCAAAGGGGCGCATTCCGCGCCTGCTCGGTCAGCCAGTCGCGCTCTTGATCTACAAGGATTTCGCGCGGTTCGACGCGGCCAAGCGGTTGGTCCGTTTCGCCAAGGGCATCGTGCGCTGGGGCGCGGTCGGCGGCTACGAAACGCCACCTCATTACGGCGCCAGCCGGTTCGTGCGCATCGGCGGTACGATATCGGATGAAACCGCTCCGCTCGAAGGCACCACCATCTACGGCAGTTTCGACGGCGATCGGGTCGTCTGGCCGAAGCCGGATCGGAGCGGCGATGCGGCGGCCCGCGCCCTGTGGGCGGCGGGCGAGATCGAGCGTGAGATCACGGCTGCCGGGGACGGCGCGTTGGTCCTGAAGCGAAGCTATTTCTCGCAGTCGACCGACGCCTGCGCGATGGAAGCCGACAATGGCAATGCCTGGTTCGAGCCGGGCAGTTCGACCCTGCACGCACTCATCGCGACCCAATCGCCTTACGAGGTGGCGACCTCGACGCTGGAAATGCTGTCGAAATCGCGGTTCGCGGTGAAGGCGCTCGAGCTTTCGATCGGTTACACGGTTGGATACGGCACCAAGGATCATTCGATCTTTCCCTACTACGCCGTCCTGGCTGGCCTCTATGGCGACGGGCGCCCGGTGCGTCTTGCCAACGACCGCTTCGAGCAGTTCCAGATGGGGTTGAAGCGCCATGCCTTCTGGATGGAGAATACGCTTGTCGTGGATCGCTCCACGCACGCCTTCCGCATCATGAGAGGCAACTATCGCACGGATGCCGGAGGACGGCGCAATTTCTCGCCCGAGGTTGGCAAGGTCGGGGCCAGCGCGGCGCAGAGCATCTATTATCTGCCGAAGAGCGATTTCTCGGTCGAGGTCCGCGCTTCGCGCGCTGTCGATGCTGGCTCGACGCGCGGGTACGGAACGCTGCAGACCATGGCCGCGACCGAGATGATGATCGATGAGGCGGCCGAACTGCTCGGCATCGATCCGATCGAGCTTCGCCTCAAGAACGCGTTCAAGACCGGCATGAAGAACTCGCAGGGCGCCATTGCCGGCGAGGCGCTAAGAACCGAGGAGATCCTGGAGCGAGCCCGTGCCCATCCGTTGTGGAGGGATCGCGATGCGAACAAAGCGGCGTTCGATGCCGCCAATCCGGGTAAGCGCTATGGCATCGGTTTCGCGCAGGTGCAGAAGGATTACGGCACCGGAGCCGAGGCAGCGGTGACCACGCTGTCATTCGATCCGTCCGGCCGGCTCACAATGCGCCAGAACGGGAATGATATCGGCACGGGCCTGACCACCTCTCAGGCGGTGATGGTCGCCGACATCATCGGCCGGGTGCCGCACGACTATGCCTTCGGAATCGTCGACTGGCCCGAGATGCCTCTCGTCTCCCCCGAGGAGCCCTATACGACGCCGCAGGACAGGGAGGACGCGCTGGCACGCAATCCGCGCTGGACGCCCTCGTTTATTTCACCGATGAGCGCCTCAAACAGCGCCTATTTCGTCGGCCACGCCACGCGGACGGCGGCGCGGGCGCTGCTGCGCCTGTCGCTCTGGCCGGCTGCGGTCGCGCTCTGGTCGAGTGGACCGGGCGGCGGGCGGGCGGGGCCGCTCGCTGTCGACATGGCGGACGTGCGGATCGCAGATGGCAAATTGACGGCTGGAGGGATGGAGCCGCTCGCACTGGAACAACTCGCGGCGGCGGCGCACAGGCTCGGCCTGGTCACGGGAGTCAGCGTCCATGTGTTCAACCGCTGGCAATGGGCCGAGGCGGTGTTCGATGTGCCGAACGTCGGCGCCGTCCGCTTGCCGGTCGACGCGCTTTCGGTCTGCTATGGCCAAAGCGCGCCGGCTGGTTTGAAGGCGCTGATGACCTGCGGCGGCTTCCATTTTCTCGACCGGCGCCAGGTCTTCTATCCGCCGGTAAAGCGCCAGAACGCCGCCGGCACCTGTTACACGGGCGTAGCGACGATCGCCGAAATCGCAGTGGACACCGCCTCAGGCGACGTGAAGCTCCTTGCACATCATTCCATCCTCGAATGCGGCACTCAAATCGTGCCGGAACTCGTCTCGGGTCAGCTCCAAGGCGGCCTGGCTATGGGCGTCGGCCACGCCCTGCTCGAGGAATTGCCGCTCTATGAGGACGGTCCCGGCGACGGGACGTGGAACTGGAACCGGTATCGCCTGCCGCATGCCAGGGATGTCGCGGTCTGGACACAGACATCGGAGGTGTTGGCGCCGCTTTCCGAAATCGACCCACCAAAGGGAATGGCTGAGGTCGTGATGATCGCGATCGTTCCGGCGATCGTCAATGCCGTCAACCACGCATCGGCAAGCGTTTTTATCAAACGCCGATCACGCCGGAAAGGATTTTGGAGGCCCTCCCGTGACCGTCGCCACGCGACCACTTTCGATGACCGTCAACGATCGCAAGGTCGGCCCGGTCGACGTACCCGACGATCTGATGATGATCGACTTCCTGCACGAATATCTCAACCTCACGGGCTCGCGGCTTGGCTGCGGCCAAGGCATCTGCCACGCCTGCGCGATCATTCTCGATGGGCCGGAAGGAAATTCTAGCGAGATGCGGAGCTGCATCACCGGAGCGCATTTCTTCGATGGCAAGTCCGTCCGCACCATCGAAGCGCATGCCGAACGCGACGCGAATGGCGATGTCGTCCGGCTCTCGGCGATTCAGCAGGCCTTCGTCGAACGTTTTTCGTTCCAGTGCGGCTATTGCACGCCGGGCTTTGTCACCGGTGCAACCGTGCTGGTTGAGCATCTCAAAGAGAAGCCGGTCCGTAGGGCGGATGTCGAACGCACGATACGCACGATCGAGCAGGCGCTTGCGCCGCACATTTGTCGTTGCGCCGGTTATGTCCGTTCTTATGAGGCGGTCCGTCACGTGATCCTGAGCACGCCCGGCCTAGTACAGGGCTGAATCCGGCGATGAGGCGTTCCTGGACATTTGGCCTGCGGCAAACATCAGGTCGACGTACAGCCAATACGGGCGGTCTGTTTCCGTTCACCGCTCATTTTCTGCTTTCGAGATCGCCGCATGGACCCAAGCGGGCACTTTCGCCTTGAGGGCGACTACGCGAGTCCATTCCTCGGGGGTCAGTCTGTTCTTGAGCAATTTCGCGTAGTGGACACCGTTAGATCGGCCAAGGTGCGCGATTGCCCGGATAGCTTCGCCCGACCTATTCTTTGGCAGGCTCGTGATCCAAGCGGGCGCGTGCTTGAGGCGTATTGTGCAGCGGCCAAGTTTCAGGTTCTTCGACTTTCCGGTCGTGAGAAAGACTGTTTGAACCGGAACTTGTGTCGTCAGGCCGAGCTGGTTCGCCGCCGTAGCACCGGAATTGACGATCCTCTCACCTGAACGAAGCGTACGACTTCACGACGGCTTCCGCTTCCGGCAGCACATATCCATACGGCGTCTTCCTGGAGGGCGTGTACATTCCCCTGTAGACGCGCGCCAGTTGGCCCTTTTTCGCAAGTCTGCTGAGAGCTTGATCGGCTGCCGCACGGTTTCCAGAGCCAACGAATTCCTTCGAAGTGAGCAAAGCACCTTCCTTGGCTCTTTTCGTACGCATTTGAACCGCCCGCGTGACCCCTTCCATGGCATTAGCTCCTGTCAGAGAGAAGATTCGAGTTCTGACCGAATTGTCTGTTATCGTATTGATTGGAAAGAACAGTTCAAGATCGGCTATGGCCAAATCTGGACGCTATATCCCATCCAAATTATGACGCGGCCTGCCTGTGCATAACCGGAAGTCTGCATTGAGCTTTTTTGGAACGGGATCAAGGCTGCCGCAGGTCTTGGGGCCGTCCTGCGTGGACGAATGAGGCATCCCGGGTCGGGCGACTGCCGAAGATGGCTGGATCATTGCCGCCTTCGCCCGGAACTTCAGGCCCGACGAGGTTGCCGATGATCGGCAGCTCCATGTCGGGGCCGCGGCTCAAGGTTTTTGGGAATCAAATCGCGACCATCTTACGGCCGCACCAAAGTCGAAATCGGCCAATTCAGAATCCGAGCTTCAGCGTCGGATCCACAGTTCCCCGTGTTTTCCTGAAGGTCTCGCCGAAGTCGTCTTCCAGAGCCACATTGGCCAACGCAAATTCGACGAGCTCGGCATCAGATGTCAATCCGGTTCGAGCTTTGGCCATCTTAATGAGATCAGCACTCACCCGTCCCGCAATCCTGCCGTCCTTCTCAGCGCGCAGGCCGGATTCTTCCGCCCTCTGCAGGACGGCGTTAATCCTGGCCAAGCGACGCATCTGCAATTTCTCAGCCAGTTTGGGAAGGGTTCTCGTTCGCTTGCCCACGGATTCTTGGCCGCGACGCATACGTACAGCTGTCTTCGTCATCGGGATTTCCGCAGGTTCCGTTTAACAAAAATCGATTTTAGACAACATAGCAGGCAAGGTGTTTTTTCAAATACCCAAAAATAAAAGGGGTGTTGGCAGCCCCGGAGTTGCGTTGCTGAAGCTCTCCGAAGGGAGGGATGCCACGGCTGCAACCGACCCGTTGGCGGGGTCCACTCGGAGCACCAAGTCGTAGGCGCTCCCGGGCCAAGCTCGCAGCGGGAGTTTTCACCTCGTCCGAGCGGCCCGGCAGCGCCAAGTTGGCACGATTCGGGAGTGCTAGCACCGCGCCAATTCGAAGACCGGTGCGGCCTTGACCCTCGCCAGCACCTGACATACTTTTTATAAGCAATTTGCGTAGGGAACGCGTGTGCAGCCCGATGATATCGAACTCATTGTGGACGCTGAAATTTCGGAGGACCCATGCCTCCTCTTTGATGTCGTCACGCCCGATGGCGTGCTTCAGCTATTGGGGGACGTGGAGATGGGCAGCAACCATCTTGTTGTCCGTGACCTCCATATTGGAGGCGATGCCCAGGTCCAATGGGGTTGGTCCAAAATTGCGCAAGCTCGGTCGAGTGATCGCGGAGAAGCTTAATGTCGACTACATCGAAGTTCATGGAGCGGTTCGGACAACGGGTGCGAACCCGGGACATCGTCCAGGTGTCGTCAGGCTCTCCCGTCCGGCTGAGCCTCAGCTTTCTACACGGCGCGAATACTCCTGAGGCTGCTAGGGTTCTCGTCAGGAGACAGCTGCCGCTGAGGACGGCCCATGCGGTCCTCACGGAGATGGTCGATCAGGGCAAGGCGTTCGTGATTGTTCCTTGCGTCGACGACCTGCGGGCACTGAAGGACGAACTCTCGTCCGCAGGAGTGATCGCGAAGGTTCATGCGCCGCGGCCGATAAGCGTTCGCGAAGTTCGGGATAGCACCAAGCTGTCCCAGGAGGCGTTCTCCGTGAGGTATGGCCTCGATCTGGCAACGCTTCGAAACTGGGAGCAAGGTCGCTCGGAACCGGATGCAGCGGCGAATACTCTGCTTTGGACCATCGCCCGGAATCCGGAGGCAGTCGAAAAATCGCTCGACATGGAGGACGAAGTGGCGGCGCCGTCTCCCTAGTAGTCTAAGTCTTGGGGAGAGGCCGTCGGAACGGCCACTCCATCGCGCGGCTACTCGGCATGCCAATGAACTCTAACCCGACCGCGCTTTGCTCCATCGTGGGCATATCCCAATCAGATCCGCAAACTGCAGCAGCAGCACGACCTGTGAGACGCACGGAGCACGCCCTGGAGGCGGGCCTGCGCCTTCGCGCGAAGACGGCCAAGCATCTCCAGTCCCTTAGCCAGAACCGGAATATCTCGTCACCGCTACGGCCCGGAACTGGCCGCCACCGCCTCCTAGATAAACCGGCTCACCGCCACCCTTGAAGAGATGGCGGCAAAGATCACTGCATTGATCGCGCGGCCCGCGAGATTGCAGCAGGCAGATCCAGCTGCCTCTTGGGAGGTTCACGGCCGGGATTCAGCGGCCTCCTCGTCTGGCTGCGACAGCTAGTCCGATGACATGATGCACCAGGAACACGTCGACGAGGTACGCAGCCTCGTCCCGGGAAATAGGCAACATGTCTGCCGTGATTTCATTATCGATATAGGACTCGGCGTCCCAAAGGGTGCGAGTCAGCTTCTCGTTGGCCGGCTGAATCCGCTCAATGACCCTTTCGAACGCGGCGTTGGCGGCCTCGATAAGCACAGTACGGTCGGCCCCGGCGACTGGCAGGGACGCAATAACGGCATGGGAATCCATGACGAACGTTTCCTTCTGGAGTGGCGGTCTCTTGCCTCAGCATTTTCGGTCGCCATGCCGACGCTGATTCTTGCTGGGGTGGCTCGTCGAAGCGCCAGGCGCCACCTTGTGCTCACATGCGCAGCCGCAGGATACGCGAGAATTCGGCAGATGCAATCAAAGGTGACAAGCACGGCAGCGCCAGGGACAGAACAGTGTCGGCATAGTGGGCGAAGGCGGTCTCCGAGCTTTAGGTTCCCGCACGAAGCGGCCTGGAACCCAAGCCTGATCCCCGGAGCCGCCGTCGCGCGTTCCGTCAAGCGCAGGCGCGCGCACTCCGCAAGGGCTTGAGCGGAGCGTCCCTTGAGGACGAGCACGGCTGCGCGAGGGACAGAGCGCGTCGGAGGCGGACCGGGTTCAGGCGGCCTGATCCTTGGTGAGTCCAGAGCGTCTTCTTTGGTCGGCCGCTCGGGCGAAACGCCGTTCCTGGGGGTGGCAACCTGGCCATACCATTTCGAAAGCAAGGAGCTAAGGGGATTAAGCCTTCCGGTTTCGGCACGCGTTGTCTAGTCGGCGGATAGATGAGTGTTGTGATGTCTGCTACAATCGAAAAGTAGCGTCGAGGGGGGCGACAATGGTTGAAGTGTTCCGCGGAAGGAGCGGCAAACTCGAACACGAAGGGGCCGCGCTCGGTAGAGTCCATGCGCAGGCAAATCACCGCAAGGCGTTGGGGTACTGGCTCGGGTTCTTGAAGGGCGTGATGGCCAGCGAGCGGGTCGAGCGGGCGGAGATGCCGCCACTCAGGGTCGAAGCTGAGCAGTTCCTGTCCCTTCTTCACGACGATGATGCTGCCGAGCTCATCCGCGATCTGGACATTTGGGGTAACGCGCCCGAAGAGATCTACGCCGTCCTTGAAACGATAATCGGCATACGCTCACGGGAGTTTGTCGCCGCTGACGACAAGGACGAAGTCAACGAGTTCTACGGATTCTGTGCCGGTATCGCCTGCGACAACTCCATCACGCCAGCAGAGGTCGAAAAACTGCTGTCCAGGTTGGACTCGAGTGTGGTCCTGCGCAGAGACAGCCGCGTGGCATCTCTCGGAGAAACTGCCAGAAGGTCTTTTGCTGACGGTCGCATAACCGCCGACGAGGCAGAAGACATATGCGGGTGGATTGCCCGTCTTGTCGGCGACAGCGCGACAGACACGGGGCTGCCTACCTTCGGCAATGTGGGTGTCATTGACGGCGCCTTGGAGGATGCAAGCCAGTTCGTGATTCCGAGCCGGATGTTCGTCCTCACGGGAAAATTCGCCATCGGCCCGCGAAAGGCAGTCGCTGCGATGATTTGCGAACGCGGCGGTGATTGGAAGGACACCGTCTGCGGCCAGACCGACTACCTCATCGTCGCGGCCGAAGCGTCTCGGGACTGGAAGCACAGCCACGAAGGCACGAAGATCATAAGGGCAATGGAGCTTCGCGAAAAGGGAGGTCGGCCGCATCTGGTTCTTGAACCGATGCTGGCCAAAGCGTTGGGTTTCTGACCGCCTATCCGGCAAAGGGAAACCCTATTGTCTTGGAGGTGCGGCTTCAGAGCCTAGTCGTCGGAAGCGCGGAGTCTGAGCACCTGAGCCTTAGTGAATCCTGATACGGGTCCTTTTTCAAGGCGGGTAGCGGCGGCACCTGGCGCCATCAACCCGCAAAGGATCGGCTGCGAGCATGCCGCCGCTGCGGCTGCGCCTGCGCCGTGATTGCAGCGCTCAGCCCGACACGTCGGGCGGCTGTCAGCGGGGATAGTCCTCCGCTCGGAACAGGAGCCGGATCGATGCCCCTCAACGAAGGCCACGCGGTTGTTTAAGCAACATATAACCCATTGAGTTACTGCCAAATGTTTTCTGGCCACGACCCTGAGGCGTCAAAAAGTTACGCTTTCTATTTTAGGGAAAATCGCCGAAAAAATATGTTTGAGGTTTCGTCAACTATCGGGACCGGTGGACGATTTTGCACCCTGGCGGCCGCCCGGCGGCCTGCTCGACGCTCGTCAAAAAATACCGTCGCACAACCATGCATCCTAGACCGATGCCATCCAACCGCAAGGGAGCACCGCCCGGACTGCCCGCGCCTTGATCAACCCCTGCGTTCTGGTTATATTACTGGAAATATGTCGGAGGCAACTATGGGCAGCTCGCAAAAACGCGCCATTCAAAACTATCGATCTCGCCTCAGCGAGCGCGGCTTGGCGCGCTTCGAAGTGCTTGGCCGCGATGCCGATCGCGACCTTATTCGATCTTTGGCTCGCCGCCTGGCCGAAGATGGGCCGGATGCCTCTAGCCTGCGCGCTGCTGTCAGCCGGACCATCGCGGGCGAGCCACCCAAGCCTGGCGGGATCCTCGCCGCATTGCGTCGTTCGCCGCTGGTGGGAGCCGACCTCGATCTTTCCCGCTCGCATGAAGAGGGACGGAAGATCGACCTGTGACACGCTACCTCCTCGATACCAACATCATCAGCAATGTCGTCAAATCGCAGCCGTCGGAATCGCTCCTGGCATGGATGTCGAGACAGCGTGACGAGGATTTGTTTATCGCTTCGCTGACCGTTGCGGAAATTCTTCGCGGGGTTCTGGAGAAGCCGCGCGGGAAAAAACGCGACGCACTCGACAGGTGGTTCTCTGGGCCTGAGGGGCCGCAGGCGCTGTTTGCAGGCCGCATCCTCTCGTTCGACGACAAGGCCGGGCTGATCTGGGCGCGGCTGATGACAGGAGGAAAAGCGGCCGGCAAGCCGCGCAGCGGGCTCGATATGATCATCGCCGCTGTCGCCGGAGCGAACGAGTGCGTGCTGGTAACGGATAACGAAAAAGACTTTGCCGGGCTCGAGGTCGTCAATCCGATACGCGGAGCGGTCTGATGCGGCGGCGGGTCAAGGAATGCTCGGGAGGGCAAGATGGCTGAAACTCAGATATCCACTCAGCGCGACCGCCTTGTCCGCTCCCCACAATCCGACAGTGGAAATCAAGCTGCTCATTGGCCCAAGCTCGCTGCTGAGGCTGCCTGGGGCATAAGGAATGCAGCTACATCTCTAATGACGTTCCCAAGATCACCCGGATCGTGAGCAACTTCTCCAACAAACGCGCGCCACTGTCGCTGCTTTTGCGCATCCTCGGCAAAGGCCGACGTCAGCGCATCGGGCAGGTCTTGAGGTATCGCCGTTCCGCGCCGCGCGAAGGTGGCGGCGATCGCTCGTGGCAACCTGTCGTCGTCGAAGGTGAAGGACCGGCTAAGAATCCAGATGTCGTAGAAGTCCTTCATCCTGCTATTCGCCCGCCCCAGCGCCACCATCGCCTGAAATTTCTCGGCAATGACGGTTTCCCGCGCATAAGCCCGCAGCCGGGGCATGGGAAAGTCGAGCATGGAAGGATAGTCCAGCTCTTCGGCACCAGGCTCCAGCGCATCGCCAAAGCCGATGTCGATCGTCAGGCTGACCCGGGCGCCGCTGATCGAGGCCGTCGTCCGCAGCCTGAGCCCACCATACTCCAGCTCCTCGCGAATGCGGTCGACCCGGAGTGCGTCAGCGTCGAACTCGACGCCATCGCCAGCGTCCTGCGCCAGGACCTCCCGAAACGTCGCCAGCATCGGCTCCGCGCTCGGATCGCCAAAACCCAGCAGGTCAAGGTCGCGGGTGCCGCGGTGCGGATCATCGAACCAGCTCATCATCAGCATCGCGCCCTTCAGCACGAAGCGGTCGGCGTGGGGTGACTGGCTAAGCCGGAAAAGCAGCCGCTCGAGGGCGAAGCGGGTCAGAACCAGATCGAGGGTCTGGCCACTTACCTTGGCGAGTTGTAGCAGACGTGCGCGCACTGAGGCGCCGATGTTCTTGATCTCTTTAGCCATTGGCAGTCAGCGCCTCGATATACGGCCGGATGACCGTGGCGACACCGCCACGCTCAGCCTGCCTGGCAATTTCGCCGGGCGTGGCCTTGCGCTGGCGAAGCGCTTCCTGGAGGCCCTCGATCGCCACCGACAGGCCGATCTTGTTGCGATATCGAAAACAGTCCGCGATTGTTTTGACAACCCCAAAGACTTTTACGGTCACGCCCTCGACAACATGAGTTTCGACGCTGTCGTTGAGCAGACTTTCGGTAAAACGCACGATGCGAATGGGTGTGCCGTTGGGTTTGGGAGCCCAGTCCTTCTGGCCGATGGCCAGCCATACCTGTCTCGGAAGCTGATCCGTCAGCTGGTGGAATGCCAGGGCTGACACAAGGCAGACAACGCCTTTGGGTACGCGCTTGGCAGCCTCGGCTAGGCTATGATTAGCGTCGAGCGGCGCATCGGAGAGCTGGTAGAGGCCGCGTGCGAGCCGGAGCACCTCCCCATCCCGTTCCATGCGACTCATCGTGGCCGCTGTTACGCCGGCGTTGCGCAGCTCCGCGAGACGCGCGATTCCGCGCACTGTCAGAAGTGCGTGGGCGATTTGGCGCTGGGGAGCGGGCTCTGGCATTGATACGAAATCTCGGAACTAAGGGGTTACAGTCCGAGGATTTGTATCACTTGTTGAGAATCAATGGAAGCCAATCGTCAGCCGAATTGAGCCTTGCGCCGCAGCCATACTTTGAGCTCGCCGTAGACGGCGGCGCCTTCGAGCAGGATATCGGTTTCCTTGGGATGTGGTCCATCGGGATAGAGATCGGAGCCATGGACAAGATGGATTTCATCCCCGTCGATGCTGAGCGTCCCATCGCGCGGCGACCGGCGCATGAAGGCCTCTGCCGTACGCCGCATCTTCGCAAGCCGGCCTTACCGCGCAGCCGCCGTTGTGCTGGGGCGCATCCGGTATGCACGTGTCGCAACAGATCCTTCAAAGAAAATCGCGGACTTTTAGCACTCTAAACCGCTGAGAATATGTACGTTGAGCCTATCATTTGGGCTGCGAGTCGAGACCGTGACGTATCGGAAACGATCTGCGATGCGGTCGGGCGTATTGACCTCGTCGGACGGCAAGATTGCCTCTGAAAGAGTGGGAGGACGCCAAATGGAGGAAGTCAATACAAGGAGTGCCGGCCGATGATGACACTGGTCAGGCGCCTAAAGGCCGCGGCTCATCTTGATCGACTTCGAATCCTGGGACTTTGTGCGCATGCGGACCTGACCGTCTGCGAGCTAGCAGAAGTTCTGAGTCTGTCTCAGGAGCACGTGGTCGCACACGTCCGCCAGCTCGCCAGAGCCGGCTTTCTTCTCGGCAACGAACATCGCCCCTGGCCTTCGTACCACCTCGAAGCAGGAGGCTCGGACGGCGGCTTGGTTCAATTGTTGGTTGATCTCCTGCCCCACGGCGATGGCCATCACAGACAAGACCTACTGCGCCTGGAGACGATACAGGGCGCGCGGTCCAAGGTGACCGCCTGCTTGTCCTGAAACTTAGTCCGAATGGAGCGCGAAGCTGATATGAACAATTCGATTGGTGGCGCCATCGCGGAGCCTGACACTTACGGGTGGCCTCACCTGGCTGCCGTAGATTCTCGCGTTCACGAGCTGCTTTTAAGACAGGAGCGCCAGGAGCGGACGACCCTCAAACTTATCGCCTCCGAGAACTTCGCGTCCTCGGCGGTGTTGGAAGCGACCGGGTCTATTTTCACCAACAAGTATGCCGAGGGATACCCCGGCGCGCGCTACTACGCCGGAAACGAGATCGTCGATGAGCTTGAGAACCTCGCCATCGAGCGATTGAAGGCGCTATTCAGCTGTGAACACGCCAACGTGCAGCCTTATTCCGGCTCGCCGGCCAATCAGGCTGTCTGTCGAGCGCTGTTGTGTCTGGGAGACAAGATGATGGGCTTGACCCTCCCCGGCGGCGGGCATCTGACTCACGGTTGGGCCGTCAACTTCTCCGGCACTGACTATCAGCGAGTTCCGTACGGGCTGCACGAAAAGACGCAGCAGATTGACCATGACCGCTTGCGCGAGACGGCCAAGCGGGAACGACCGAAGCTCATTTGGGTCGGCGGAACTGCTTATCCGCGTATCTTTGATTATGAGACAATGGCCGATATTGCTTCGGAGGTGAACTCCTATCTGGTGGCCGATATCGCCCACATCAGCGGCCTCGTTGTCGCAGGAGTGCATCCGAATCCTGTTGGCCATTGCGATGTGGTCACCAGCACCTCTCACAAATCGATCCGCGGCCCCCGTGGTGGCTTCATCTTGTCGAGGAATGAAGACCGCTATCAGGCGCTCTATCATTCCAAGAGCAAACATAATCTGGCTAAACGGATAGACCGTGCCGTGTTCCCTCTCCTCCAGGGCGGACCGCATATGAATACGATTGCCGCGCTAGCTGTCGCTCTGCACGAAGCAGGGAATCCGTCCTTCCGCGTGTACGGTCAGCAAATCGTCAACAACGCCAAGGCTCTGGCCCAGGCGCTTCTGGAGCGAGGCTATGAACTCGTCACCGGGGGCACTGACAATCACATGCTGATCCTTGATCTTCGGGACCGGCCGCTGTCCGGGAAAGCCTATGCCGAGCGCTTGTCGCAAGCAGGCATCATTACGAATTTCAACATGGTGCCGGGCGACCGGCGCCATCCCGCGCTCACCAGCGGCATTCGGTTAGGCACGCCAGCAGTGACGTCCGTGGGCATGCGCGAGGCGGAAATGCTGCAGATTGCCGCTTTTATCGACCTGGTTTGCCGCCAGCCCGATGATTCGGACGTGCATGCCCGCGTCCGCAGAGACGTTGCCGACTTCTGCGCCGCGTTCGACGTGCCTGGCATCTCCGACAGGTAAGACAGCCAGATCAAGTGTCACACCTAATTCCAACGTTTGAAGCGAGGACATTCCATGACCAGACAATTCGTGTTTTCTTCCGAATCCGTCGGCGCCGGACATCCCGACAAGATGGCCGACAATATCTCAGATGGCGTGCTCGATGCGATCCTTCGTAAGGATCCCAAGGCTCGTGTCGCTTGTGAAGCGTTGGTGAAGTCAGGGATGGTCGTTCTGGCTGGCGAGATCACCAGTCACGCGCATATCGACTACAGCCAAGTTGCCCGCGATATCATTTTGGACATTGGATATGACGACGATGCGATCGGCTTTGACGGCCGGCGTTGCGCCCTGATCTTGGCCTTGACCGAGCAGTCGCCTGACATCAGCCAGGGCGTCGACGAGAGACGAGGGCAGGATCTCGAGCAGGGAGCGGGGGATCAGGGCCTCATGTTCGGGTACGCGTGCAACGAGACCGAAACATTGATGCCGTTGCCAATCCAACTCGCTCACGAATTGACAAAAAAACAGGCGGAGGTGCGCCAAACCGGACGCCTTGGCTGGCTTCGCCCGGACGTTAAATCTCAAGTGTCCGTCCGTTATGAGGGTTTGCGCCCGGTAGCGCTTGATACCATAGTCCTGTCAACGCAGCACGACGAAGAGGTCTCACAAGCCACGGTCCGCGAAGGCGTCATTGAGGAGATCATAAGGCCGGTCTTGCCCCACGACTTGGATACGACCGGGATAAGGTTCCTGGTCAATCCAACAGGCCGGTTCGTGGTCGGTGGGCCGCGCGGCGATTGCGGGCTTACCGGCCGCAAGATCATCGTCGATTCCTACGGCGGTATGGGGCGTCACGGCGGCGGTGCCTTTTCGGGCAAGGACCCGTCCAAGGTTGATCGGTCGGCCGCCTATGCGGCGCGGTACGTTGCAAAAAACGTCGTTGCCAGCGGACTGGCGCAGGTGTGCGAGGTTCAGCTTGCTTACGCGATTGGTGTTGCCGCGCCGGTCTCTATCCTCGTCAATACATTCGGAACCGCAAAGATTGATGAAAAAAGGATCGAGCGCGCCGTCCTTGAGCTTTTCGATCTCCGGCCGAAAGGCATCATCAAGGCGCTTGATCTCTTACGGCCGATTTACCGCAAGACCGCGACATACGGACACTTCGGCCGCGAAGAGCCGGAGTTCACCTGGGAAAAGACGGACAGAGCCGACGACCTGTTGCGTGAGGCAGGACCGGCAGCTGCGTGATGCGCCGGTATTGGATGCGTCGGCATGGGGCGACCATTTCACATTCGCCAAAAACAGGCCGGCCCCGGCGTGGCGAGAAGCCGGCTTGGGTTTTTGGCGGAGATTTTGATGCCGGATTATGACGTGCTTTGCATCGGCAATGCCATCGTCGACATCATCGCGCAGTGCGACGAGGCATTTTTGGAGACGAACGGCATCATCAAGGGCGCGATGAACCTGATCGACACGAGGCGCGCCGAGCTGCTCTACAGCCGCATGGGCCGGGCCATCGAAGCCTCCGGCGGCAGCGCCGGCAACACGGCGGCGGGTGTCGCCAGCTTCGGCGGTCGCGCCGCCTTCTTCGGCAAGGTCTCGAACGACCCGCTCGGCGAAATCTACGCCCATGACATCCATGCGCAGGGCGTTGCTTTCGACACCAAGCCGCTCAAGGGCGAGCCGCCGACGGCGCGCTCGATGATCTTCGTCACGCCCGATGGCGAGCGCTCGATGAACACCCATCTCGGCGCCTGCATCGAGCTCGGGCCGGAGGACGTCGAAGCAGACAAGGCTTCGGGTGCGGCGGTCACCTATTTCGAAGGCTATCTGTGGGACCCGCCGCGCGCCAAGGAAGCGATCCGGCAGACGGCGAAGCTGGCGCACGCGGCAGGCCGCGAAGTCTCCATGACATTGTCGGATTCGTTCTGCGTCGACCGCTACCGCGACGAATTCCTCGACCTGATGCGTTCGGGCATGGTCGACATCGTCTTTGCCAACAGCCACGAGATCAAGTCGCTCTACCAGACATCGTCATTCGACGAGGCGCTGGCCCAGATCCGCAAGGATTGCAGGGTCGCCGCCGTGACCCGCTCTGAAAAAGGTTCGGTGATCGTGCGCGGCGGCGAAACGGTGGTGATCAAGGCGACCGCAATCAAGGAACTGGTCGACACGACAGGCGCCGGCGATCTCTATGCCGCCGGCTTCCTGCATGGCTACACGCAAGGCCGCGACCTGCAGACCTGCGGCGACCTTGGCTCACTGGCGGCCGGATTGGTGATCCAGCAGATCGGCCCCAGGCCGCGGCAGAATTTGCGCCGCGAGGCCACGCAGGCGGGGCTGTTGTAGGGCAGCATTTCCGCGAGGTGCTGCCCACCTTGCCGTAGTGCAGGCTGTCCAGACAGGCGCGGGTAAATGGAAATGTCGCGTGCCTGCGTGAAGGATGGCGGTTTTTCTCCGAATTTCTGATCGTTGAGGCTCAGGGACGTTGTCGCACTTCGGGCCAGTACTGCCGGCCGATCATGATGGCCAACACCCTTTTTGACGAAAGTTGTTTTGAGCCGGGATCGTAGACTGGCAGATTGCCCGAGCGGCCAGGCACAGCCTGCGCAGACCGGCGAGTGGCGCAAATGGCTCAGCTCTACCGCGACCTGCTACTTTGGAAACACGCCGCAGGTGAACGGTTCACATAAACACATAAACATTTCTTTATACGGCAACAAAGCGGGCTGCTGCGATTGTTCGCGTGTCGTGGTTCTCCGCTAGGCGTTGCCGTAGCGGAGCTAAGAGGGAAGCCGGTGCAATGCCGGCGCTGCCCCCGCAATTGTAAGCGGCGAGCCAAACCCATCAATGTCACTGGGGCGAACTGCCCCGGGAAGACGGGGCAGAGGCTGTGACCCGCGAGCCAGGAGACCTGCCACGGTAAACAACGTCCACGGGCGGGGTGTCTGGTGGCCGCGGCAGCTCGGCGTTTATGCCGGCCTGCTAGCGCCTTCCTTGTCCCCGCCGCAACCATCGGGGTATGGAATGAATGTCTCCCAGCAAGTTCCCATAGCAACGCTTGGCATGTCGTCCCGCGCGCTATCGCGAAGTAGATGTCAAGCGGGACCTCGCCGCCCGTCCAGCCGTAACGAGCTGGCACGGCGATACTGCGGTTGTGGACACGCCAGTCACGGGCATGCAGTTCAGGGGCAGCGCGTAACCGCGATGGAAATGACCAAATGGTTCGACACTAACTACCACTACATCGACCGCGGCGTGTCGAAAATCCCGTCGAACGATTTCTCACTGTATGACCATGTGCTCGACACCGCAGCAAAAGCTACTGGTCCGGAAAATCGTGCTGCTCGCTCCAGCTGGCGTCTGCTGCCAACCTAGTGTCGACGGCCAAGCCTTTCGAGCGCGAATTTCAGTTCTCGCCGGCGACCGATACGCGTGTATGGATGCCGAGCTCTTTTGCCTCCAGAAAGTGATCGACTGGTTTCGCCGACGAGAGGGCGAATGTCTGATCGTCGCCCAGCTCCGGCACGCCCGGTCATCCTTGGACCGGTGACCTTCCTCAAGCTGGCGAAGTCTCCCGACCAGGGCTTCAATCCCATAGCGCTCCTACCGCGCCTGCTGCCCGTCTACGAGCAACTCCTGCAGAGGCTGGATCTCTCGGGGGCCGACTGGGTGCAGATTGATGAGCCGGCCCTTGTGCTCGATCTTAACCCGAACGAACGAGCTGCCTTCGAATTCACCTATGGGCAGCTGTCGAAAGCCGCGCCCAAGTTGAAAATTATGCTGGCGACCTATTTCGGGCCGCTGGGAGACAATCTGGAGACCGCGCTTTCGCTGCGCCTGGCGGGCCTGCATCTCGACCTCGTGCGCGCTCCCGAGCAGTTGGAGACGGTTGGTCGGCTCGCACCGAAGGATCTGGTGCTCTCACTTGGCTTGATCGACGGCCGCAACGTCTGGCGCGCGAACCTGGCTGCCATTCTCGACCGCATCAAGCCGGTAGTTGCCGGCTGGCCGCTGGATCGCGTCGAGATTGCGCCGTCCTGCTCGATGCTTCATGTGCCGATGGACCTGCGGATGGAGACCGCGCTCGATGTGGATGTCAGTTCGTGGCTGGCATTCGCCGCCCAGAAGAGTGAAGAGCTGCTTGTGCTGGCCCAAGCCTTATCCGAAGGCAGGGAGGCCGTAGCAGGCGCACTGAAAGCTTCTGCCGAGGCGGCCGCGGCGCGCGCAATGTCTGGAAAGGTCCATGATCCGCTCGTCCATGGGCGGGTTATCAGCATTGACGGCGCCATGAAGCAACGAAAGAGCGCATTTGCCAAGCGCTCCAGAGTCCAGGCTGACACGCTCGGCCTGCCGCCGTTCCCGACGACGACGATCGGGTCCTTCCCGCAGACGCCCGAGGTGCGCAGGGCGCGCTCCGCTCATGCGAAGGGCCGGCTGAGCTATGTCGATTACCAGGCCTTCCTGGAGAAGGAGACCGAGGCGGCGGTCCGCTGGCAGGAGGAGATCGGGCTGGACGTGCTGGTACATGGCGAGTTCGAACGAAACGACAGGGTCCAGCATTTCGGCGAGCAGCTGTCCGGCCTCGCCTTCACCCAGCATGGCTGGGTGCAAAGTTACGGCTCCCGGCTGGTGCGCCCTCCCATCATCTTCGGCGACGTATCGCGGCCCAATCCGATGACGGTTCTCTGGTGGCAATTTGCCCAGTCGCTAACGAAAAAGCCGGTGAAGGGCATGCTCACAGGCCCAGTGACGATTCTTAACTGGTCTTTTGTTCGCGACGACGTACCCCGCGCCAAGGCCTGCCGCCAGATCGCACTCGCCATCCGCGATGAAGTGGCCGACCTTGAAAGAGCTGGCGCAAGGGTGATCCAGATCGATGAGGCCGCGTTTCGCGAAGGCTTGCCCCTGCGGAAGTCCGATTGGAAACATTATCTCGGCTGGGCAGTCGAATGCTTCCGTCTCGCTTCAACGGGTGTAGAGGACGCGACCCAAATTCACACCCACATGTGCTATTCGGAGTTCAATGAGATCATCGACTCGATTGCTGAACTGGACGCGGACGTCATTTCGATCGAGACGTCGCGCTCCAAAATGGAACTGCTGGACGCCTTCACAAAGTCCAAATATCCCAACGAAATCGGTCCTGGCGTCTACGACATTCACTCACCACGTGTCCCGGAGATTGGCGAGATTTTGCATCTCGCCCAACTTGCCCGCGAGCGACTGTCGGACGGCCAATTGTGGGTGAATCCGGACTGTGGCCTCAAAACAAGGAAATGGGAGGAGGTCCGCCCTGCCCTCATCAACATGGTCGCTGCAGCATGCGCGCTGCGGGAGAAAGTGCAGGCGCAGGTCGCTAGGCCACTGTGACCGGCAAACATGTGACCAGCGGGCTTCGCAGACAATTTCAAAGCAGAAAGGACGACATCGAAAAGCCGCGCACAGGTCGGTCGACGCGCGCGAGTCCCCACCCTTGTCGTCCAGCCGAAGGTCCGCTCGACGGCCCAGCGGCGGGCAGGATCCGGGAAGCGCTTCTGGTCCGAAGGACGGATGATCTCGATCACGAAATGGGGGAAGGCGGCTTTGTCCATGAGCTTCAGCCTCTCACACAGCCAGGGGTCAACAGACACTTCACTGAGGGGCGAACGCTTGCGGATGCCGCCTGTGCACCGGCACCATCGAGATATCGGCGGCGAGATCGACCATCGAGAGCATCGGTATCGAGGGAATGCGTCGCATGTGGCGGACATCGACATACCGCCCAGCCGCAAGCTGCGACCATTACTCATCGCTTTAATTGAAACTTGGCTGCATCTGGCATGGCGTTTGCTCCGCTTCTGCTGAGGTTCGCTGGAACGGAGCTTTTCATGCGCACGGCTCGCGGTGGAATGTTGCTTCGACGCAAAGGCAGCCGCTCACATTACTATCGGTCCAAGAATCAAAGCTGCGCTCTCCGAGCGTACCTTTTTCGCCGTGCAGGCTACCCGAGCAGTGGCGAGGAGCGGAATCAACCAAGGTGTAAGGAGCTACTGATGTCGAACATGATGAAGGCGCTGGTCAAGGCCAAGGCCGAGCCGGGCATCTGGATGGAAGAAGTGCCAGTGCCGGAAATCGGCCCCAACGACGTTCTGATCAAAGTGAAGAAGACCGCGATCTGCGGTACCGACGTTCACATCTACAATTGGGACCAGTGGGCGCAGAAGACCGTGCCGGTGCCGATGGTGACCGGCCACGAGTTCGTCGGCACGGTCGCCGATTTCGGTGCGGCGGTGACCGAATACAAGATCGGCCAGCGTGTTTCGGGCGAAGGCCACATCGTCTGCGGCCATTGCCGCAATTGCCGGGCGGGCAGGGGGCATCTGTGCCGCAACACGCTCGGCGTTGGCGTCAACCGGCCGGGTGCCTTCGGTGAATATCTGGCGATCCCGCAGCACAACGTCGTGCCGATCCCTGATGACGTGCCCGACGAGATCGCCGCAATCTTCGATCCCCTGGGCAATGCCGTGCACACCGCACTCTCCTTTGATTTGGTCGGCGAGGACGTGCTGGTCACCGGCGCCGGGCCGATCGGCATCATGGCTGCGCTGGTCGCTCAATGCGTCGGCGCGCGAAAAGTGGTCATCACCGACATCAACCCGGTGCGGCTGGCGCTGGCGAAAAAACTGGGCGTCCAGCATGTGGTCGACGCGTCGAAGGAAAAGCTGCGTGATATCATGCCGGCGCTCGGCATGACCGAAGGTTTTGACGTCGGCCTCGAAATGTCGGGTGCGGCCCCCGCCTTCCGTGACATGATCGACGCCATGAACAATGGCGGCAAGATCGCCATTTTGGGCATCGCACCGACCGGCTTCGAGATCGACTGGAACAAGGTCATCTTCAAGATGCTGCATCTCAAGGGCATCTATGGCCGCGAAATGTTCGAGACCTGGTACAAGATGATCGCCCTGGTGCAGGGTCCGCTCGATGTCAGTGGGTTGATCACGCACAGCATCGGAATTGACGACTTCCAGACTGGGTTCGACGCGATGCGCAGCGGTAATTCGGGCAAGGTGGTGATGGACTGGCAGGGCGATTGGCCGATGTGACTTTGCGGAGGTGCTGACGGGACGCCACCCTGGCTGCCGTCGATCTCCCCGCGAGGGGCATCGCTGTGCAAAGCAGTGGCTCCTCCCCCGACGTGCGCCGCTCAATCGTCGGCGACGTATCGCGGCCAAATCGGGGACGCTCGTGGCAATTCGCCCAGATCGGGCAAGGAAATGCTCACAGGCCCCGCCGCGATCGTCTGCTTTCCCAATGCCTAGGATCGAGGCCGAGGTGTTGTGGGCGTTTCAGTCGGTAAGATGGGATATGTAATCTCCGGTCGCTTTCCGGTCAGCGAATGAAGGAAGGCAACGATCCTATCGATTTCGATTTGCGTTAGCTCTTGACCAAGCTGGGTGGTGCCCATGATAGCGACGGCCTCTCTCAGGTCCCAGACCTTGCCCGAATGAAAGTATGGCGCGGTGATTGCTACGTTGCGCAGCGGCGGCACGCGGAAAACATAGGAATCCTCTGGTACATTGGTGACGGCAAATCGTCCCTTGTCGTTCTCCGGCAGAACGTCGGCGCTAGGCTTCTCAAGGAGGCCGAATGGATAATAGCCTTCCCCACCAAGATTGACACCGGAATGGCAGGACGAGCAGCCCTTTTCGATGAAAAGGGCCAGGCCCTGTTTCTCTTCGGGACCGATGGCGGTGTCATCGCCATTGAGGAAGGCGTCGAAGGGGGCCGGCGTGACCAGTGTCGCCTCGTAATCTGCGAGTGCATTGGCTACGTTTTCGAAGGTGATGGGATCGGCTTCATCCGGGAAAGCTGAATGGAACCACTCCACATATTGCGGCATCGATTTGAACGTCTCGACCACTCGATGCGATGTGTTGGCCATTTCGACACCGGCCTGTATCGGCCCTTTGGCCTGAGCTTTCAGGTCTTCGGCGCGACCGTCCCAGAACTGCGATTTGTTGAAGACAGAGTTAAACACCGTCGGCGCGTTGCGCTGCCCCTTCTGCCAACCATGGCCAATCGAAGTTTCACGATTGTCGTCGCCCCCGGTGGCCAGGTTGTGGCACGAGTTGCAGGAGAAAACGCCAGAGGACGAAAGGCGTGGATCGAAGAACAGTGCCTTGCCGAGGGCAATCTTCTCCGGCGTGATCGGGTCGTTGGTGAGCGCCGGCGTGAATGTCAAGGGCTCGAAGGTGGCCAGTGCCGTTTCCCTGAGGTCTGGCGGAATGAACTGCGCAGCAAAAGCTGTGGCTGCCACCAGCGCAACAGCTATCGCAGTGAATAGAATTTTCATAAATGGAGTCCTTGCGATGTGCACGGAACCATTCTCCACATGCGGCCTGCGAACGCCCTGCGCTAGATCAGCGGATCGATGGAATCGTGCCTGCCGACCAAGCCAATTGAGCGGCGAAAACAGTAACTGCGGTGTATTCATCGCCCGACGGCGGATTCCATTGGTGGGCGCGCGCAATCGCTGTTTGTTCGCCTGAGGGTGTGGTCGGTTCCGTGGCCGGTCGCCACATGCTGCCGCAACGCCAACCTGTTTGATACGCGCAAGGTTTGTGCCCCCAGCGAGTGCACGGCTCATGGTGCTTTACAAGCTTTCTGCGTCTTCCTTTTGCAATTCAAACGGACGAGATCGGGACTGAACGGCGGATACTGGCGCAGTTATGGACAGCGATTGCCGCGCAGATCGGTGTCACGACAGCGTGATGTGGCGCTATAGACCTCAACGTTGGACGAGCAACGAACAATCCTGTCACGAGATTTGTTGCCATTATCGGAAATCACCACTAGAAGCGACGCTCCGCAGACAAATCCACCGGAGAATTTCATGCCAGAAGAAGACTTCAAAAACATCGACAACCTCATCCAGCTTACCACAGATGTTGTCTCAGCCTATGTTTCCAACAATCCCGTTCCGGTGGGGGACCTTTCAGCCCTGATCGGCCAAGTGCACGAAGCTTTGAAGGGCACGGCGGCCGGTCGCGTCTCGGCACAAGAGCCGACGGTGTTGACGCCGGCGGTCCCGATCAGAAAATCGGTGACGCCGGACTACATTGTCTCCCTTGAGGATGGGAAGAAATTCAAATCGCTAAAGCGTCATCTGTCGACCCATTACGGGCTGAGCCCTAATGAATACCGCGCCAAATGGGGTCTGCCGGCGAACTATCCCATGGTCGCGCCGAACTACGCGGCTGCGCGCTCTGCCCTGGCCAAGACAATGGGACTCGGCCGCAAACCGAAAGAGCCTGAAGTCTCGGCGCCGGAGAAGCGGTCCAGAAAGAAGGTACCAGCGTGACTTCCTCATCCAGACCCGCTGTGGGGCTGGCGGCTCGATCGGCATGATGTGAGCTAAACATCGAAAGGCGGGATCAAATCCCGCCTTTTCCTTGCACGGTGTGATTACACGGCGCGAAGCGGAATGGAATTGACATAGCGCAGAGACACAGGAGATCGCAGGGGTAAAAGGAGGACAGTTATCAACTTGGGAGGGAAACTGTTGCAGACTTCTATCCTGAAAAAACATCGCGAGGCTCTCCTGCCTTGGTACACCATCTATCCGACTGTGCCGGAGTTCTCCGCAGCGGTCGGCGCCCAAAGCTATGAGGAATGGCTAAGAGGTCTGCCGGCTGACGATCCGGTGTCGCTCTATCTCCACATTCCGTTCTGCCGATCGATTTGCTGGTATTGCGGCTTTCCGACCACGATTGCCCGCAATCAGGGTCCGATCCTCGACTATGTGGCCGTTCTGCGTGACGAGATCCGTTTGGTCTCGGAGCAAGTGCAGCAGAGGCTCGTCGTGAACGACGTGCATTTCGGGGGTGGAACCCCGACCCTGATCGGGGCAGCGGAATTCTTGGCCATGATCGAACTCCTGCGCCGCCGCTTCGCGTTCAGGGAGCCCGCTACGATCGCCGTCGAAATTGACCCGCGCACGTTCACGCGCGAGATCGCCGAGGCACTGGGAGCAGCCAATGTGAGCCGCGCGAGTCTCGGGGTGCAGAGTTTTGATCCAATTGTTCAAAAAGCCATCAACCGGGTCCAGAGCGAGGCGCAGACGGCCGCTGCCGTCGAAGAGCTGCGCCGGCATGGAGTATGCGGCATCAACGTCGATCTCATGTTCGGTCTCCCGAATCAGACGGTAGAATCCTGCGTCCAGACTGCGGCGGCAACCGCCGCCATGCGTCCCAACCGGCTTGCGGTGTTCGGCTACGCGCATATTCCATCGGTGATCAAGAATCAGCGCCTGATCGAGAAGACTGCTCTGCCGGACAGCATCGCCCGCGCCGAACAGGCTGCGGCCGTGGCAGATACGCTGGTTGCGGCCGGCTACCGAGAGATCGGCCTCGACCATTTCGCCTTGCCGGACGACGAACTTACGCTGGCGCAGACCCGCGGTCGGCTACGCCGTAATTCGCTGGGTTACTCGGCCGACACCTGCAAGACCGTGATCGGTTTCGGCGCGTCGGCTATCGGGCGGGTCGGCGATGGTTACGTCCAGAACGAGGTGACACACGAGTCCTACAGCCGGCACATAGGAGGTGGCCGTCTGGCAACGTCAAAAGGCTACCGGCTCACAGACGAAGACCGCGTGCGAGCCGCAATCATCGAGCGGCTGATGTGCGATCTGGAGGCCGATGTGCCGGCAATCTGTGCGGCCTATGGATTCGATCCAATCCGCTTTCTCGATTCAACTGAACGCCTGGCGAAGCTGGCCGAGGACGGGGTAGTGGACATCGAAAACGGTCTCATCCGGGTGCGGCAGGAGCATCGCTTCGTGATTCGCGCTGTTGCTGCCGCATTCGATGCTTTTCTCGACCGGGTTGTCCCATAAGCACAGCCAAGCAGCGTGAGGGGCGCCAAAGCGATAAGCTCGTGCCAAACGGCACGCTCGTAAAAATGCCGCAGGCCCCGGTCACGGCGCCCCTGCGCGGATTGAAGTGTTGGACCTTCCCGAATGGACGAGCGTGCCGCCCACAACGCGTCACAGTCATACAACGGTCACTGGTTTTGTGAGATGCCCGGCCGGTCGACATCTGTGCCTATGAATACTCCGTTTCGCAGGCAAGAAACTGGCGGGAACGACAAGATCGTCGGCGCGATTATCTCGTCCATGGCTCGCGCATTACGTGTACATCGCATCAAGTTCGATGCGGCAGCCCCTTGTTCGTCAGTGATAAGATCAACAGTTTTGGGTTATGGACGGAAACTAGCCTAGCCTAGCCACAACTAATAGCGACGTGGGTAAGATCCGAGAATTCTCAGGCCATCAATCTCCGCCAACGCGGCCAGCGCCGGGTGCGTCAAAACGTGTCCAGCGACATCGATGACATACTGATGGGTGTCTAGCCGCTAGCAGGTCGGACGCTGATAGACATTGAGAACGGCTAAATTGTCCTTCGAGAACCTGCTCAGGACACAACTGAGATTTTGCTCTGAAACGCGGAGGTGAAGTGTTGTCCGGTCAAAACCTGTCGGCGCAGGCGTCCTGCGCCCGAGCACCCACCACCGCGTAACGTTATGCAGCCCTTCTTCAATTCCTGTTCGCAATATCTGCAGATTGTACAGCTTGGCACCAAGCGCAGAACCAAATGCTGCTATCGAGGGAGATTTTTCCTCTGCCACGAAAGATGTCGATCCCCGACGGCTCTCTCGCTCGACATTGGGCATGTTCTCGTCGAGCCACCCGGCTACCTCCTGCAGAGCCACGGGGTGGCCCACCACCTTAGCGATCATCGAGAAACTCGCATCCTTGCTGGCCATGAGGCTGTAGCTCAGGACCTTCGGGTACTCGGCGATAATCGTAGGAGACCTCAAGCTCAAGACTTGGTCGAGGTAGGGAGTGGCTCCGACCAGAGAGGTCGTAGCTGGGACGCATGCAACGTGGACGCAGCCATTCTCATATGCTTCGAACAATCCGTCGCTGAACGGAACGAGTTCAACTTGGTCACCAAAGAGGTCCAGCGAGGCTTGATGGGTCCAGGTCCCCTCAGGGCCAATGTACCCTGCCCTCTTGATCCAGGAGGTGTCGATCGCTGGAGGCTGGCTGAATTGCTCGTTCATTCCCCGGCACGCTCGATCGAGAATGCGATAAACATCTGCTGCAGAAAGTAAGAGGGCTGGGCCCCGCACCTCTTCGCTTGCAACATCGTGTGGCAGTAGAACTTAGCAGCTTGCTACAATCCGCTGCCCCAGTCGGCGGGGATCCGTGTTCTTGCCCGCTCCTATGGCGCGGTCAGTGGCACTTCTGCCCGGCTCTTGCCGGGCAGAAGCAGAAAAAGGTCAGCCAGCTTTGCTGAGACTGCCAGCGGATGATTTGCCAGTACGGCGGTCCTGTTCGACTTCATAGTTGATCTTCTGGCCCTCATTAAGGGTCGAAAGGCCCGCTCGTTCGACAGCGGAAATGTGGACGAAAACGTCCTGACCTCCGTTGTCAGGCTGGATAAAACCGAATCCCTTGGTGCTGTTGAACCACTTCACCGTTCCAGTCGCCATAGCGTATTCCTTTGTAACAATTCAATGTAGGCAGGCCATAAGCCAGGTCCGCTTCATATCCGAGACTTTAGGGCAGCAAAAGCTAAAATAGCAAAAGCCCGGTCAAATCGCTAAAGCGGCTCGCAAGCTCCATCATGACCGCCTGTCGCGGACAGCGTCTCCCGCGCTGGCGCTCCGAATGGCAAACACAAGTTCTGAAACGCTCCGGTAAATTCCAGAACCGCGTCTATCGCTGGTTTGGAGTCCTGTTAGGGACCTGCGATCGGCCGATGTGAGCAAGAGTACGCGGACGACCAGCAACTGCGGGCGCGCGCTGACGCCACCATCTTCGCCGTTGTCCTAAGGGTAGTTCACGTAGCCACCTCTTTAAACGGCAAGCGCCCCCCATTCGGCGGTGTCAGACGTCGGACAATGTCGGAGGTACGCAACAGAGAGTCCGTTGAATCGCATCGCCGAAACGGCTTTCTCATCTGGCACGGTTCCTGCGGGGTCATGCAAAACACGCAGGAGAGTCGTCCCATGATCCCCACCCAGAAAAATGCCGCCCCACCTTTCGCCGACCTACTCAAAACTGACATCCGAGCCGGGCCTGGCAGCATTGTGAGGGCTCGTCTGGACCGGCGCTGCCCACCGATCCACCTTCTCCCAGTGGGGGCGACAGGGACGCGGCACCTTCAAATTGAGGGACAACTCACTTCCGTGCGAACTTTGTCCATCGCCCGGTCACCACAACCGAAGCCACCGTCTGCTTGGCTGCGGGGCGCACTTTTTGCGACCGCGCTGGCATTTCTGACGACCGCGCCGTCTCCGGCGGCCGCCTATGACATAGCGAATTTCCTGCTCGACAACGGCATGGAGGTGGTCGTCATACCCGATCACCGCGCCCCCATCGTCACCCATATGCTGTGGTACAAGGTCGGCAGTGCCGACGAGCCTCCGGGCAAATCCGGCATCGCGCATTTCTTCGAGCATCTAATGTTCAAAGGGACGGCCAATCACGGCGCCGGCGAGTTGGACCGCGCGGTGGCGGAGATCGGGGGCTCGCTAAACGCCTTCACCTCTTACGATTATACTGCCTTCTACGAAAGAGTGGCGCCCTCGGCAGTGGAGCAGATGATGAGCTTCGAGGCTGATCGCATGCGCAATCTCACCCTCACGGATGACGTCATCAACACCGAGCGGGACGTGGTCCGCGAGGAGCGTCGCTTGAGGGTCGACAACAATCCGGAGGCGCTTCTCGATGAGGAGGTCGTCACGACGCTCTGGCAGAGCCAACCCTACCGGATCCCGGTGATCGGCTGGATGCACGAGATCGAGAAGCTGGACCGCAACGACGCCGTGGCTTTTTATGACAAGTACTGGCCGAACAACGCCGTGCTGGTGGTGGCAGGCGACGTCGAGCCCGAGGCCGTGAAGGCGCTGGCCGAGAAGACCTATGGCAAGGTCCCGCGTGGACCAGATCTGCCGCCACGCGAACGCCCGTCTGAGCCGGTGCAGAACACCAGGCGCACATTGACGCTAAGGGATGGCCGCGTTTCGGTCCCCATCTTTTCCAGATATTGGGTGGTGCCGTCCTATCGCACCGCCGAGCCCGGCGAAGCCGAGGCGCTGGACCTGCTGGCACAGATTCTCGCCGGGGGCAACCGCAGCCGGCTGTACCAGGAGCTCGTTGTGAAGCAGGGCATAGCCGCAGCGGCCGACGCTGATTTCGAGGGCACCATGCTGGATGCTGGCAAGTTCAGCATCCGTGGCTGGCCGCGCGGCAAGGCGAAGCTTGCGGATGTCGAGGCCGCAGTCGACGCCGAGATAGCGCGCATCGCCAGGAACGGCATCACCAGCGACGAACTGGAGAAGACGAAAAACCGCTATATCCGCTCGTTCATCTTCGCCCATGACGAGCAGGTCTCCGTCGCTGGCATGTATGGCGCCACGCTTGCCACAGGCGGCAATGTGAAAGACGTCGAGGAATGGCCGGACCGCATCCGCAAGGTCACGGCCGATCAGGTTAAGGCCGTTGCCGCCCGCTACCTCGTGTCCGACCATTCGACCACCGGCTATCTCCTGCCCAAGGAAAATTGATATGATGACGAACCAATTCCGCAGGGCCATTCCACAAGCATTGCCCTCTCCTTTTGGACAAGGCTGGCGCCTGGCCTCCTGGCTGGCTGTCCTTTGCCTTGCTATTTTCTTCCTCATCCTGCCGGCGCTCACCGCCCGTGCTGCGGTGAACATCCAGGAGGTGAAATCTGAAAAGGGGATCACCGCCTGGCTGGTGGAAGACCATACGCTGCCGATCGTCACGCTCCAGTTCGTGTTTGACGGCGGCACCAGCCAGGACCCGGCCGGTAAGGAGGGGCTTGCCAATTTGATGACCGGCTTGTTCGACGAGGGTGCCGGCGATTACGACAGCGACACCTTTCAGGTGAAGCTTGACGACGCCGGCGCCGGAATGAGCTTCGACGCGCGGCGCGACGGCATCTATGGCTCGATACGCCTGCTTTCCAAGCGCCAGGACGCCGCTTTCGATCTGGTCGGGCTAGCGGTGAACAGGCCTCGCTTCGACCAGGAGCCAGTTGACCGCATCCGCGCCCAGATTCTATCCGATGTCATAGCCAACGAGCGCGAACCTCACGCGATCGGCAGGAATGCATGGCGGCGCAGGCTCTACGGCGCGCATCCGTATTCGAGGCCGCCCGAGGGCACCAAGCAAAGCCTCGCCCGCACAACGCCCGCCGATCTAGGCGCCTTCCATAAGGCCGCTTTCGCACGCGACGGGCTGCACGTGGCGGTCGTCGGCGACATTGATGCCAAAGCGCTGAGTGCAAGGCTCGACCAGTTGTTCGGCGATTTGCCTCAGAAGCAGGCCCTCGCCCAGGTACCTGATGTCACCCCAAAGCTCGGCCGGCGGATGTTGGTCGGATACAACCTGCCTCAGACTTCGCTCCGGTTGGCTTTCCCCGGCATCGGGCGCAGCGACCCGGAATTCTATGCCGCACAGCTGATGAACGATGTACTCGGAGGCTCGCCATTTACCTCACGTCTGTTCCAGGAAGTGCGGGAAAAGCGCGGGCTTGCCTACGGTGTCTCCTCTCGCCTGGAGGGCTATCAGCATTCCAACACGCTTGTCGTGACCACGTCGACGCGCGCCGACAGGGCGGCCGAGACGCTCGACCTGATAAGACGAGTAATCAAGGAGCTGGTGGACACCGGGCCAACCGCGGCTGAACTCGATGCGAGCAAGAAGCATCTGATCGGCGCCTATGCTATCCACAATCTGGGTTCCTCCAGCTCGATTTCAGCCACGCTTCTCGCGTTGCAGCTTGACAAGCTCGGCATAGACTACATCCAGCGGCGCCCGGCCCTCATCGAGCAGGTGACGATCGACCAGGTCAGGGCAGCGGCGAAGAAGCTGCTTTCGGCCGAGCCCGCCATTATGGGCGTTGGCCCGCGGCTAGACGGTGTCCAGTGAGAGCGAATAGTCCCGCGCTCTAGGAATAGTTGCTGAAGGACTCCGCCCACATACGTTTGGCTGATCCGACTATGGTGCGGCGGAATGAACGCCGTGATTTCTGCCTGCTCGCCCCGCAGACCAGGTTCTCGCCCGGCGGTTCGATTGCCGAGCAAGAGACCGTCGAGGTTCCGAGAAGGTACTAACTTTCGCGTATTTGAAATACGTGAAAGTTCAATTCTCTTAACATCTGGAGCTCAGTATGCTAACTTTCCCGTATTTCACATACGAGAAAGTTAGAAAATGGCCCTTCACCTCGTCGGGGAAAACATCGATAAAACCCGCAGCCACTATCAAGCTGAAACGGGCAAGCTCGTCCAGCTAATGCGCGGCATCTATGTCGATGCCGGGGAGGATATCGAGGCCACGATACTCAAACACGCCGTCCGCATCGCCAAATACCTGTATCCCAACGCTTACCTCTCGGCGGCGAGCGCTGTCCTTCTCGGCCCGACCCGCGATGGCCGTCTGTTCCTGAGCGGGCGACGAATACAGCGCACGCGCTTGCGCTCGCTGGAAATCATTCAGAACGCAGCTCCCGACCACCCATCAGTCGCTCAAGCGAATGTCGATGATGGCATGGGAGAATTCCGGATCGACGTCTCCTCGATGCGCCAGCGCTTCCTCGAAGCTTTCCGCCTGCGCAGCGAACACGCGGCATCCATCGATGAGACGATGCGCGAGACAATCGCGAACCGCCTCATAGAAGAATACGGCAGCGCCCAGGGCGCTGCCGACGCGACATGGGCGCTTGCCCGCGAAAACCAGTGGTATCGCGAAGGCGAGCACGCTGAGCGCTTCCTCCTCCGCCGTCCAGTGACCGCAGAGCCTGCGCGCAATGAAGCCGCGTTCGATCTGATCGTAGCGTGGCACGGCGCTCCGCTCGGCAATCTCACACATGATGGTTTTGAGTGGCGCTGGAATCCATACGATCAGGATGGCCCGCCACTTGTTCGCCAGACCACGCCGGGCAAGCTCCCTCCTTTCATCCTCTCGCTGCTGCCTGAAGGCTGGCTTGAGTCGGTGTTGAATGACCGCGACGAGCGCGCGACGCTTCGCTCGGGCAAACGCTACATGTCCAACATCACCATCGTCGAGCGTGCGAGCGATCTCTCCGCCCTGCCGCCCGACCTCCTGCTAACCCGGCTCACTGGCTTCACTAGAAATTCTATCTTCACTGGCCAGTATGCAGGGCCGGGTCGGGGCGATCTGGAGCAGAGCTTCGAGCGCAATCTGGCGCAGATTTTCGAGCGTACCGATACGCCCCGTTTATCGGGCGTTCAGATCAAAGCGCCGATGTTCCTCGATATCGACGGTACTCTCTCCCCCAGTACCGGCAAACCGTTCACCCACATCCTCAAGCCTGCCGGTACAGGTGGATTTGAGGCCCTGCCGGTTATCGAATGGCAGTCGCTCGCTTTGGGCAGCGCGGCCGGTTTCAAGACGCCCGCGACGGCGCTCGTCCCCATGCCTGACGGGATGCCTCCGGCGCTCCTCGTCGAGCGGTTCGACATCAGAACGAGCCTTGACGACAAGCGCCTTTTGGCGCTTGAGGATTTTTGCTCAGTGCTCGGTGTGCCCACGGAAGCAAAATACGACGGCACAATGGAGCGAATCGCGCGGGCACTAAGACCGCTATCGACCTCCCCCGAAGACGACGTCCTGCTTGTCCTCAAGCGATCCTTATTCGCCTGGCTGATCGCCGATGGCGACATGCACCTGAAGAACATGGCACTGCTGAAAATCGCAGAGCCCGGCAGCGCGCAGTTCAGCTCAGTCCGCATGGCTCCGCTCTACGACGCGGTCACGACTCGCGTGTTTCCACATCTCGAAAAAGACCGGATGGCCCTCAAGCTGAACGGCAAAGACGATCGTCTCCGGCGCGCCGACTTCAAGGCTTTCGCGAGCACGGCTGGCATCAAGGCAGCCGATGCGGATAGCAGCATCGACGATCTCGTTGCAGCCCTCTCACGCGCTCTCAACCACCTCGAATTGCCGCCGCCTCTATCAGACGGCTCTCAAGGCGCAAAGATGGCGGAGCAAATGCGCGCGATTGTCCACGAACGCATTGATGGGTTTGCGTAGATGATCGATCTACTGATACGCCGGTTCCGCTCTCAGACTCAAACACCTTATTGGCGGAACCGCCTACCCATATCGCGTTCGAGTTTGAGCTTGCGCTTTTCCCAATCCGGCTTCCATCCGCGTCCACTTTTTTGACCCCCTTATGGACTGTGCAACGGTCAGCGTTCGCCCGGGCGGAGCTGGTCAAGGTTGCGCAGCCCGGGCGGGCGCGGATCGCGCTTGGCAGCTGAAGGGTGATCAGGCGCGGTTCTTGAAGCGCCAGGACTCGTGTGGACAGGTGACAAGTCATCGATGCTGCGGACTTGCAACTTTCTCTGTCGTGAAAAGACAAGTTCTTTATCAATAATTCAAATTTCACATTGGAATCATAATTCTTGATGATGTTCCCATAGTCTTTCTGCGCGAAGGATCGTCACCCGTATGGGCCAAGACTCTGTTTCGCTGAAGGCCACGCAGGAGCTTGGCCTCTACAACGACGCGATGGGAGCCTTCTTGATGGCGCAGGTCCGGGCCATTGTGCAGGAAGCGGGCTCCCAGCAAAAACAAATCACACTGGGTAGAAGAACTCGGAAACGCCGCAAACCAACCCTGCAAAATCTCAGAAAACGGCAGGAATGCTGGAGGTTCGGTGAAAAACGAACGCAACCCTCTTCACTGCAGTCAAACCGCGAAGCCGATGGGGCGTCGTTGCGCGCGGCCCTCGATTTGCGCGTGTGCACGGGCAGGCAAGCTGACAATTACCGGTCGATCCCGGACCAGCCGCGCCAGGCGCTGCCATACTGCGCCAAGCGCAATTGGCAGCTAACGGTCGAATTTAGTTTGTCGAACCGGGTGCGAGCGGCTCCGATAACCGCCCTTTGAATTGCAGCGTGTTCTCGACATGGCAACGGTCGTCGGTGCGCCGTTCGACGTTATTGTCGTGCGTATCGGCGAAGCCGCCGCGCGAGCGCTGCCGCGAAGCTGCGCTTTCCACCATTGCTCGATCAGTCCCACGGAGATTGCTTCCAAACTTCATGGACGGCATCCACGAGCGCTGCGGCTAAATCTTGGATATCGGTCTCGCTCATCGGAGTCGAGAGCGCGCCAGAGCAATTCGTCGTCATTAGAAAACTCCGTTCCAGCATTGCAAGGTGCACCTTTGCGAGCGCCGCCTTCTGCAACGCGCTCGGGAACGACGTCCGGTAGTTTCGGATCACTTCAGTCTTCAGGTGGAGCCGAAAGAGGGAGCTCGCGCCGGTGACGTGCGCGGGGAGTTCGCGCCTTCTGAGTTGCTCGATGATTTCACTACGAAGCGTTTCGCCCATCTGGTTAAGACGGGCCACGGCATCCTTTGTGTATGATTGCAGTGCCACCAGCCCAGCTGTCATGCTGAGCGGGTTTGCGCTGAACGTGCCGCCGTGGGACACGGCTGGCTTGCCCCTGGTGTGATCGAAGACCGCCATGTACGACGCAGGCCCCGCTACGGCTCCAACGGGCAAACCTCCGCCGATGATCTTGCCCAAAGCGACCAGATCCGGCTCAAAGCCGAAGATGTCATGGGCGCCACGGAAACCGACGCGGTAAGAAACGACCTCGTCAACCACAAGCAGGATGCCGTAGCGGTTACAGCAATCCTGGATGACCTCCCGCAAATCCGCCTCTATCGGAACCATGCCCACGCGGGGAGCAACTGGATCGAGAAGGATCGCGGCGAGGCGCTCATGGTGTGCACGGATGAGCTCTCTGCACGATTTGGCCTCGTTGTAAGGAAGGACAAGGACATCCGCGGCGGTGGAGGCGGGAGTTCCACTGGCATAGAGCACACTGTTAGGCGACGAATCGCCCCAGTTGTCTGGTGCAGAATCAAGGCTCACTTCCACATAGTCATAGGCGCCGTGATATGCGCCCTCGAACTTGGCAATCATCGGGCGCCCTGTAATAGCGCGAGCGGCCTTGACAGCGAACATAACAGCCTCGGTGCCGGAGCTCGTAAAGCGGACCTGCTCAAGCTTCGGCGAACGCGTCGTGATTGCTTCCGCGAGCCTGGTCTCGCTTGTGGTCGGAAGCCCGAATGCGGTGCCGTCGTCCAGGACCTTGTGCAGCGCCTCGGCCACCGGCGGAAAGGCATGGCCGTGAATGAGCGAGAAGGAGTTGTTTGCGCAGTCGAAGACCTTGCTGCCGTCCGCGTCAGTGATCCAGCTGCCCGCTCCTGCCACAGCATAGGGCGGGTGGGGAGCGAAGAACTGCGCAGCACGCATGCTGCCGCCGGGCGTGATCTTTAGCGCTCGTTGAAACTCCTCGCGAGATTTTGGCCCAACGACCTCTCCCCGGTTGTGGCCCAGCCCTGAAATGCGCTGCATGTCCGAACTCCTTGTCTACCTTTGTCGAGATGGCGAGGCTCTACGAAACTTTGATGCCATTTGGCGCTGGAGCGAGTTCTGATGGAGGTGCTTGCACCATCAACACGGATCGAGCATGCTGCCTACTTTCGTGGCGGAATCGCAGCTCGCCGGCACTCTCGGTGCCGCAACCATCACGCGAACCTGCGGCGTCGGCACGCCGGCATCGCGGGCTAGTCTCTTGGCGATGATCTTGTCGAGCGCTAGCCCATGCCGGGGCGGGCCGGATCCGGTGTACGGGATGCCCGCCGGGGCATGGCGGGAACGTGGGTGAGACCACTTCTCGCCCTGAATACCGTACGCATGTTGAAGGCGATCCCCGAGGGCCGGGCCCGCGGATGGGCGGCATAAACCACACGAGCGAAGCGAGCAGTTCTTTATCGCCGTCGCACCCCGGCGTCTGGTGGCCGCCCTCTCGCAGTACCGCCGTCATGCTTTCGACCTCGCCGCGGTGGTCTGACCTCCGGGCGCGGCTGTCCGAACCGATGATCATGCCGGTGTGACCATGGATCTATACGACGACTACTCGCATCAGCTACTCCCTCAGTTTGCGCACCGTCACGTTCTGCGCGCAGTTGGTTAATCGAGAGGAACAATTCGTCTAGGCCCCCCGGCCGTTAACTGTCACGTGCAATTGACGTGCCACCGAGGAGCGCGATCAAAAGGAGAAAAGCACGCATTCGTGCCACGCGGGTGGGATGCCGGCGCGTCAGTTGTGTCGGGTTTCGAACCTAAGACGTCTTCAATCGGACACGGCCGGAAACAGGAACATCTCCTGGTCTTCAAGGATAGAGGCCGAGCTCAAGGCAACCAAGGAACATGGATCGGCGCCTATGCTATCTACAAACTGGATCCCTCCAGGTCGATTGCAGCCCCGCCCCTCCAATCGCAGCTCGAGAAGCTCGGCATCGACAACACTCAGCGCCGCGCAGCCTGATCGATCGGTGATGCTCGATCAAGTCAGGGCAGCGGCGGAGCTGCTTCCGGCCGAGCCCGCCATTTATGGTCGTCGGCCTGACGCTGGGGGCAAGGATAAGCCCGGCAGCCCAGTTCGCCTTCCTTCTCCCTTTCTCGGGGAGATAAATTCGGGTCGGTGAGAAAGGCCGGCGGAGCTGTTTTCGCGGGCGTGCGAAGCACCTGCCGGGTCAGTCGACCGATCCGCCGAATCGTGGCTCGCCTTCTCCTCATGGGAGCCTCCCTTCCGATGGCACAGATCGCGATCCGTTCAGGCCACATGAACTGGCTGCGCGGTCGGAAGCCGATGTCCATTGTTCAGGTTGTCACTTAATGAGAACCGCAAGCCATCGACCACGACAGTTCAAGAATTCTCCCTTTAAGTTGAGTGGAATGGTCTACCAGCCATCAGGCCGAGGCCCTATAAGCATCCCCGGACGCGGAATATACACCGACGCCTGCTGACATGCGTATCCGCAGTGTTTGAGAGGAATTCAGTATTGCCCCTGTGCCTGCCGATGGTCCGCCACCTGAAATCCGCGGACCTGTTTGGCGCCATCGATCGCCTGCCGGCGCTCGGCACGCCAGTTAGCGAGCGGACATTCGAGGTCCTCAACCCGTCGAGCGGCGAAGTGCTGGCAGTACTTCCCGACATGGGTGTGGAGGAGACACGCGCTGCGATCGAAAAGGCCTACGTAGCGCAGCCTGGATGGGCGGCTCTGACCGCCCGAGAACGCAGCGACGTTCTGTGGCGATGGCATGAGCTGATCATCGACCACGCCGGTGATCTTGCCGCCATACTCACTGCAGAGATGGGCAAGCCGTTTGCCGAAGCCAAGTCGGAGGTTTCGCATGCGGCCGCGTATCTGCAATGGTACGCCGAAGAAGCCAATCGCATCTATGGCGAGACGATCCCCGCACCCTCGACAGACCGTCGCATGCTGGTGATCAAGCAGCCGATCGGTGTCGTCGGCACGATTACGCCATGGAATTTCCCAGCGTCGATGGTGGCGCGCAAGATCTCGCCGGCCTTGGCGGCGGGCTGCGCGATCGTGCTCAAACCTGCTGAACAGACGCCGCTCGTGGCAGGCGCAATGTTCGCCCTCGCGCATCAAGCCGGCTTTCCAGACGGTGTCGTCAACCTGATCTATGCGTCCGAAGGTGCTGGCGTTGGACGCGAACTCTGCTCCAATCCCAAGATCCGCAAGATCAGCTTTACAGGCTCGACCGAGGTTGGCCGGCTGCTCATGCGCCAGTGCTCGGACCAGATCAAGAAGGTCAGCCTCGAGCTCGGCGGCAATGCCCCTTTCATTGTCTTTGATGACGCCGACATCGACGCTGCGGTTGACGGCGCGATCCAGGCGAAGTTCCGCAACGCCGGCCAGACTTGCGTTTCAGCGAACCGCCTTTACGTCCAATCGAGCGTTCACGATGAGTTCGTTGAGAAGTTCGTGGAGAAAGTCCGGTGCTTGTCGGTTGGCGACGGCTTCGCCCGCGGAGTGGACGTCGGACCGCTCATCGACTTGAATGCTTTGGCCAAGATCGAGTCCCACATCGCAGATGCCGTTGCCAAGGGTGGGACAATTCGATGCGGGGCCGAACGTATCGGCAAGGATGGCACCTTCTTCAAGCCCACAGTCCTCACCGAAATCTCCAGCATGATGGCGGTTGCGCAAGAGGAGACTTTCGGGCCGCTGGCGCCGATCATTCGCTTCCACGAGGCGGATCAGGTTGTGCGTGAGGCCAACGACACGATCTACGGCCTCGCCGCCTATTTCTATGCCTCGAACCTGAAGCGTGTCTGGCGCGTGGCCGAGGCATTGGAATATGGCATGGTTGGGATCAACACGGGGCGTATGTCTTCGGAAGCGGCGCCCTTTGGCGGGATGAAGCAGTCCGGCATCGGGCGGGAGGGTTCCCGCCACGGGCTCGAAGACTACCTCGAAATGAAATATCTCTGCATAGGCGGAATCTGATCTCTATGTGGATGGACACCTCCGGCTCAGAATGAACCAAAGGGATGATCGAGCGCTTTGGCGAACCTGCTTGCGGCTGGTTCGGGTCGTCTATCGCGACCCCGGCCTGCGCGCCTTAAGGGTGCATCTAGGCGCCCAGTACGTTGAACCGCCTCCGCGGCGACGAACCAAGGCGCCGGTACCTGACGGTACGTTGCTCATCCTATCCAACCGCGGCAAGCATCTCATCTGTGCGGGGCGACAGCATCAAGAAGTACCCGGAGATCCACGCCGCCGACAGCTCACCCTTATATGGATATCCTGATAGGTTCGGCCGTAATCGCTCGTTTGGGCCTCATAAATGTCCCCTGTTAAACGACGTATAGCTTCTTCGGAACGGGCAGGTGCCGATCACAGTTCGGCGCCCCAATTGCCTCATTTAGTAATTTTGTCCGATCACGTTCAGATAGGGTTGAGGGGCATTTTCCAACCCACGTTTTCGGCTCGCTGTCGTGAAATTCAAACACGGGATGAGCGCCCTTTCCGACGTGCTTGAATCGACGCTCGCCCTTGTCATAGCGCTGCCCTGTTGCCTTCCCTTCTTTGCAACGCCGGCCGCTGCCATTTTCTATCTTCACTCCTGCCAAGCATCAATACCCGGCCGCCGCCCCCAAAACGAAGTGTCTCGGGCTCTGCCTCAAAAAATGCCCTAAGTGGCAATACTCCTCTTCTGTTGCCGCGGCCCAAGCTCGGCGCCTAGCGCTTTTGAACGGGTCAGGCTCTTCGCGAAGGGACATCGCAGGCGCCCGACTGTTACCCTGACTTGGCGGAAACGCGAAAACAAATGAACGGGTAAACCACTCGCGGTCGGCGTCAATATTCGGTACTGAATCACACCTTGGGCGCGGGAGCGACTCTCGAAATCGTTCGATAGGCTGTCCGACCATTGGAAAGTTCGCCAAGACTCCGGCGTGTTTGCGTCCGCGGCGCGAGACAATGCTGGATCACTGTGGTGCCGTCAATCACGATGGTTCTGCAGAGAAACGTCTCGCCAGGTGGTTCACGCGAACTAGAACGCGATCGTCCATCAGATGCGCTGACACAGCGAATGTCGTCAACCCAACGGTGCAGCGCGTCCGCACGGCGAGCGGTTGCGGACACTTTTTACGCCGCAACCTCCTTATTGCCGCACAAGCAATTGAGCGCCCTTCGCGCATGGCTCTGAATCGCTACAGTCGCCGGTATTCCGGCCTGGAGAAGATACAGTGACATTAGACGTGCCCAGGCCGCGCATCCACGAGAGACATTGAGGGGTGAGATCCAATGATTATAGCGCATCTGCTCGACATGGACGGGGTCCTGGTCCGCGGCGGCCAACCGATTGCTGGCTCGGTCAAATATGTCGCCGGGCTAGTCGCCAAGGGTGAGCCGTTTCAGATCTTCACCAATAACTCGCGCTTCACGCCCGAAGATCACGCCGAGCGTCTAAGAGCGGTTGGCTTCACCGTGCAGCCAGGGCACATCTACACATCGGCGCTCGCCACTGCGCGGTTCGTGGAACTGCAAAAGCACGGATCATCTGCTTATGTCATCGGCGACCACGGTCTGGTAGAGGCCTTGCGGCAGGCAGGCTGCCGGATAACGGAGTTTGCCCCCGAGTTCGTGGTCCTCGGAGACACCACTTCGTACCACTACGAGCAGATCGCAACTGGCGCCGAGCTTGTGGCGAAGGGCGCGCGCTTTCTCGCCACCAATCCGGATGCGACTGGCCCGACCGAGCGGGGCTCCCATCCGGCATGCGGTGCAGTCGCAGCACTAATCGAGAAGGCCACCGGCCGCCAGCCCTATTTCGTCGGGAAGCCGAACCCCTTCATGATGCGTAACGCGCTCGACCGGCTCGGAGTGCGAGCTGTCGATACCATCATGGTCGGTGACCGCATGGACACCGACGTGCTCGCCGGGCTGGAATCGGGCCTGAAGACAGCCCTTGTGCTTACTGGGGTCACCAAACTGGCTGACATAGAGCGGTTTCCATTCAGACCGGACCACGTGGTCGAGTGCCTTGCCGATCTGGACCAGATCATAGTGAACCAATAAGCCGAACGCACCTCTACACGAAGACCGAACGCTCCCCCTACGTTCCGCATGGCGGCCGTCAACCTGAGCAATGATCGGGAGGAACAGCTGCCGCATCCAGAAAAGAAGTGATAAGCGTGACAACTTAGTCGAAGTACACCCATGTAGCCCAATGCAGGCGGGTCTTGACCCTATGGAGCAAGAGTCTTCGACCGAAGAGTCTCGCGCGCCGAAGTAGGCTACCAGCGAATGGGTCAGGCTGGCTGCGAGAAAATAGTAACAGTTTCAAGAGATAGACGCTAGAGATCGCGCCTAAGATTTCGCAAATCGGTGCCAATGTGAACAATTGTGGGCTGCATGTAGATGGATTGGGGGTTCATTTGGCACAAATTGGCACCTTAGCCGAGCGCCCCAACCTTAAGGCAGGCAAACTTTGGTGCAACCCGTTGCAAAACCGCTTTCAGTGGCTGAGTGCGACCTACCATCGACGCTGCTGTTTCTGCCGGTTTTGCAAGCGCACTATCGAGGATATTTCTGAGAAGATTGCGAGCTGTCTTCTGGGATCGAAAGCGAAGCAGCAAAACGAAAAGCTGGGTCGAGGTAGCGGGCTATTCGAGTGTCGCCTCAGAACTCGGCGCATCTTCAACACCAAAATGAAGTGCAACGCGTTGCAATATGCTCGTGGATGTCAAACGCGCTGAAGTGTGACGGGTCGACGATACGTGGACACCCTCTCAAGAAGGAGGTGGGCATGTTGAGCGTCGGGCGGCAAGAGTTCGCTCAGCCCTTCAGCGTCACGATGCGAGTCATCGGATAACATGAAAGAACGCCGAAAGGTGTTGCCGCTCACGGAAACAAAACGCGGGCAACGCCGGCAAGGTGGTGGCTAAGCCGGGCTCGCGATTGAGATCACGGGGCAGCTCAAGCCGTCCGACGCGATTACCTGTTCCGACCTGTTGCAGACCTTTCCTAAAGGGGAGATCAAGGGAAAATCATGACCCAAGAGCGACGTCCGACGGGCGACAGCTTTGCGCCCAATCCCGGTCGCTCACGTCTCCAGACCCTCTACTCGAAAGCGGCCATTCACCGCGTTGATCTAATGCCCGCCAAGGTTTGGCAAGGCTAATGCTTGCCTTCCCATTGTTGCTTGTAACAGCTGCGGCACTCCAGGATTTGGATCACATCATCCGCCAATGGATCTCGACCGATGTGTTGCTTCACCTGCCAAACCATCTGGGGGTGATCCGTATTAGATCGCCGCTCGACAATTCGTACCGATGAGTGATCTGGACGAAACGGTCGTCTTTTTGTCCGAACCGAACGACAGCAACATCGCTTGGTTTCAGGTGCGCAAATCGTCCGTCAACATCGAACAGCTTATCCAGGTCGCCGCCGTGGAAGTTCACATCGTTCACAGAGCCCTTCGGGCAACGCCAGCCCTTCCTCGTCGTAGATTTTTCCAAACTCTGGTTCGGGAAAAGACTTGGGGAAGACAGCCTCTCGGGAGAAACCATCTAGCCCGATTTCCCGCTGTCCCTTTTCTAAGCACACAAGCGTACCGGACACTGGAAACCCACCGACGAAGTCGACAAATATGTGTGGAACCTCATTCCAGCTATCGCCTTTATCATCGATCTCAAGCATATCCTCGTAACGAATGATGCCCTTTAGATGAAACATTCTTGGCTCTTCTGACGCAGCCTTTCCCAATAATTCCTGACAAGATCAGGCTTCTCTCGTTCTTCTCGTTCGCTTCCTGTGTCGCGCGTTCTATCGTATGGGTTTTCGAAGCGCTATAGGTGGCTCAGCGAGATCAAAGGTCTTCTCCGACTCGTCAAAGTACGCATAGCACCGTTTCATCAATACGATCACGCCACGTGGGTGAAGTTCGACAACCTCAAAGCCCTTCCAACGGGGTCTTTCGCGAAATCCGCATACTTGGATTCATACGGATAGCGCCTGCCTTCGAGTCTCGTGCTAGAATCCAAGAGAGCGCGGGGCTATTTCCAAGCACTCGCACAACGCGGTTCTTGTTTGTGACTTCGGACCTGATTTCTGTAGCGCGTGATCTTCTGCGCAGGACGTTCGATATCCCGAAGAATGTGAATAGGATTCTATCGTTCTTCGGTTGATGGAGCTCGGTTTCGAGCGTCGCATTGCCCCAAAGATAGAATTCTAAGACGCCTAACTTGGTGAGCTCATCGCGGAAGGTATCGTAAGCCTTCTTCGAGGAGTTTGTCGCGGCAGCCAGGATATACCCGTATGGCGGATTGTCTGGAGCGATGTCCTCCAAGCTTTTCTATATCTTGCTAGGGAATTGCTTTTTCGCGCTTGCACTGGATCATCCACGCGTAGCCGTCTATTGGGCGGACAACCTCGTCACCGTCATCGTCAATGGTGGTTGTCGTGGCGCGTTCGTAGGCTCTGATATCAAAGCCGTCATCGTCCCGCCCTTGCCCGTGGCCTCTATCGTTTGCCATTCCCGGATGTCATAGATCAACTCACGGACCAGGTCCTCGAACGTTTGGGGTCAAGGTCTTCGAAACGGATTGGGTTCGCTGTTCTTGTTGGTCTGGCTCTGCTCATAGTGAAAAGCAATAACACTCTGGGCGTTTTTTAGATACGCTCAATTCCCGCTGTACGCACGTCGCGCCGCGAAAGACGGGTCAATGGCAGGCTTGGGCCGGTCGAGACGGTGCGGGTTGCATAGATCAATGTCGGCATCGCAAACTACGTGTATCCTGATTATTGGACGCAGAGACTACGGCGACCGGCTCCCCACGAGCGGACTTCAGCCCCTCTGGTGAGTTGGCATGCTGCGCCAGCAGCGGACATCAGGACTGCCCCTCTTGCATATTGAGCCACTTGCATGATCTGGAAATTCTGATCATTCAAATTCCACTGTGGAATTGCGCGAGCACATCGTGCAGCACACTTGATTGATGTAGTTTGAAATGTAATCGAAGTTCTTTCGATGAGGACTTCAATTTGCCGCTAAGCAGAAAAAGACCTCCTCCCCCTCATTCCGGTTGGCGGAACGCGGTCAGGGGTGGGATCGACCCGAAGATTTCCATCGCGCACTTGAGGGCTTCGTCACCTATTGGCACCTTGCCCACCATTGCCTACTGGGTCGTTCGCAGCCAGCGTCATCGTTCACCCCTAGATGGGCTTGTACCCCGAGCGCTCACACAAATCAGCTCGGTGCCTTCACTGGCTGCCGTGTCCTTGGAACGCGAATTGGCTTGGGCGCTCGGCACTCTGCGGGCAGTGCTGAACAAGGTACGCCGCTACGTCGAGCTGCGTCAGAACCTTGAGAATTGCCTTCAGCAATCGCGTTACGAAGACTCAATCGGGTTGGTTGACGAGATCAACGGCGAGGTTTGTTGGTCGCTAGAAATGCTTTCGGCGCGCATCGCCTTAACAAGTCTGGTCCATGGACTTGAAGCGCAGAAGTCATGGATCGCGTCGCAGACATCGGGTGGTGCATCGGTCGCCGCCCTCTTCTATTCTTATTGGTTTGGGGTCCGTTCTGAAAACGACCAGAATCCGAGCAGGTTTCTTTCTGAGATCGCTGGACACATACATCGGGTGTGGACCGATGCCCCTGGCAAGCGCTTTCTCAACTACCAACTCGCCAACAGCGACATCGAGGACGGCGACGAAGCCGAGATGTTGGCGCAGGCTCAAACATTGTCGGTTTTGGATCTTTATGAATGCCTGGTCCACCTGGCGCGCGTGAGCGCTGCGGAGGGCCGCCCTACCGCTGGCCTACTCTATCAATACGTAGTGCCGCTGATGTCGGAAATTGGAGACATCAGGGTGCTCAAGCTTTCATATCTCATGGGCAATTTGGCAGCCGTGGACAATTTCGACGCAGTCGATTTCGAGTTCGATGAGAGGTTGATCGGCTTCGGCATCGAAGGACTTCCGGCTGCAGGAAATCTGCACCAGGTTCATTTCGCCTCAAACCTGGGGTTTGCTCCCAAGGTCGAAAACGTCTCCGAAGACTTGGCGGCGTCCATCGCGGATGTACAGTTGCGCCCCGAAAAGCTGGACACTGCTCGAGAGCATATTCTGCGCCATGCGGTTCTTTTTCCTCGTTTCAATATCGGAGAATTCGCCACAGCGATATCAAGGCTGTCGGACACTCCGTCTTCGCTGGCCGACGCTTCCACCCAACGACGTAGGTTCATGGCCAACAACGACCACGACCCTACCATAATCCCATACCTTCCAGATCCGCTGGTGCCTCACTACGCCGGGGTGCTGACGACTTCGGCAGGATGCCCGGCCCTTGTGGCCAACTTTCACCGCTTCGATCCATCCCTTCAACCTGGCGCGATAGAAGACCGCTCTCAAGCTTGGTGGACGATGTCTGTGCTGGCACGGGCCAAGGATAACCCTTCGATGGTGGAAGTGCTGAAAACGGCTCGATCCGGAGGTCTTCCGGCTACCCGGCTCGCAACGTGGTGCGAGATCGAGGGACTTCTGGCGTCGGGCAGGATCAACTCGGCTGTGGACCTAGTCGCCGAGCTCTATCGACGTGACAACGGCCTTCTGCAATGGCTGCCGCTCGAGCGCCTCGCCACGCGCCTCGATGATCAGACCGTTGGAAGGTATTCCGGCTCCACGAACATGGCGCTGGCAACTTGGCTTCTGGCCGAGAATTTCGACCGTGAATTCAGGTCTTCACTTTCATACGCGGTCGAGCGGTTCCTCGATGACAGTGGCGTGCTCCGCCCTTCAGAATTGCAACCGAGCCGTGTCGACAACGTGGATAAACTGATTTTTCTGCTGTGGGCGATCTGCACGGAGGACATGCTGAGCCTTTCGCTCACCTACGGGAACCAGTTCGAGCTGGATGAGGAACGGCTAGCGATCTTGGCAACCCTCAAATCGTTGTCATCAGAACGGACTGAAGTCTACGACGAAGAGATCAAGCTCATCCTGCGCCGCCAAGAGGTGGTTAAGGCAATCAAGTCCCTGGATCGAAGCAAGATTTCCATGGACGAGGAGCTGATACGGGACTGGGCCCGAAAAAATCTCAGAGGCAAGTTCGATCGCTTCCGAGCCCTTACCGAAGCGGGAATGGAGACCGTCTCGGATAAATATTTGCTGGAGATGCTCGATCGTCTCGCTTCGGGGGCTTCGGATACCAAGCCGTATGAGATACCCGACAATGAGGTCTCGGCGTTGTTCGCAGAAATCCTAGATCAGCTCTGCCGGGAAAGCAGTCTCAACAGCAGGCATGGCATCAACAGCTATCTGAGCTTGAGGATACGCCATGGCACCATCTCGGGCCAGCTAAGACGCCCTTCACAGGAACAGCACCTTTTGACCAGCGTATCATCCGGGGGATCCTACGCGGCGAACGACCATTGGTACGAACTCCTCGAGCCATTGGTAGGCCATGACAATGCGGACCGGGTATCCAGAGGTCTTGGCGCTTTCTCCAAGAAATACGACATGCTCGTAGAGCGGTTCTCCTCCGATTTCGTGCAGATACGGCGAGTGGAGAAGCCAAAGGGACTTATCAGTTACCGTTTTGCCGACGCGGTCGTCATGGGGTTTTCTGCGGAAGCGCAAAGCATCCTCGAATTCGACGAGTTCCTAGATACCTTTTTCGAAATCTACTGGGCCCACCTGGGCAACGTTCTCGGGACCGTACAGACTTACATCCGCGTTGATCTCAGGCAGGAATTCGATTTGTTGTTCGACGAATTGGGGCAACACTTCATCGAAGCAACGAACGCTCCGAGCCTGCCCATGCTGAACGATGCTCTCGTCCGCGCGCGGACCGGGGTCCATGATGCACTCAACGAAATGGCGGAATGGTTCGACGTGCCTCAGGCCGTGGAGAGCGCCCCGCTGCGGATCGACGTCCTGGTGGAAATCGGCAAGCAGATGGTGCGTCGCCTCAATCCCAATTTCGACCCCGATGTTGAGCTGTCAGGCCAACTCGATATGCCAATGACGAACGCTCTCACCGTTTTCACTGACGCGCTCTTCATACTTTTCGGCAATGTGGCGAAACATGCGGACCTGGACCGTCCCGCAGTCAACATCGAGTTCGAGCAAATCGATCCTGGCGTCTTGGAGTTAACTTTCCAGAGCGAATGCCGTGACATATCCCGCCATCGACGGGCCATAGAGGAGGCGATGACCAAGCTCAAGAGCGCCGATGTCTCCAAGGACGTCAGTGGAGAAGGCGGTACCGGCTTCCCCAAGCTCGCCAAAATCATGGCGTTCTCGGTTGCTCCCGATCCGGTTGTGTTCGGAGTTGACGAGGAAAGCGGACGATTTTTCTGTAAACTGAAATTCAGCTTCCGGTTCATTCGCCAGCCCACAGAGGAGCGAGATCATGCGGTTTTTGGTAGTTGAAGACGACGAGAACAAGCGGCGCAGGGTCCTTGATTTCCTCAATTCCTATTTCGCGGACGACGAGGTGATACACAGCGCCTCGCTTGTCACAGGGTTGCGTGAGGCCAAGCGCGTGACCCCCGATCTCGTGATCCTCGACATGACGTTGCCGAACTACGATTCCAGCGGGCCGGACCCGGATGGGCGTATGCATGCATTCGGCGGAAAGGAATTCCTGCGTCAGATGGCCAGGATGTCGGGTAGGAGCAAAGTTATCGTCCTCACTCAGTTCGAGAGCTTCGGCGAAGCTCCCAACGTAACGGGGCTGAACGACCTGGATGCCGACCTCAAACTGAAATTCCCTGAGCATTATGTCGGAGCAGTCTACTACCATGCATCGATCAACGAATGGGAGAAGAGTTTGAAAACGATGATCGAAGGCTTGGAATTGAAATGAAAGTCCTGATTGTTGATGATGACATCGCGAAAGCTGCTGCGGTTTCCAAGGTGCTGCTTGAAGCGGGCGTGCCGTCTACGGATGATATCGCGCATGTGACGAACGCGTACGACGCTAGCTCGGAAATGCGCAGAACCCAGTTCGATTTGCTCATTCTGGACCTCATGATACCTAAAGCCAGACTGGCGGAGGCCGAGATAGATGGCGGCCAGACACTGCTCCGCGACATCTTGGCTAGGGCCACTTACCTTAGGCCCCGGTACATTGTCGGGCTTACGTCGTACGACGATGCCCGCGACCAATCCGAAGCGGACTTCAACAATGGCCTCTGGTCCATCCTCAAATTCGACACCAAGTCCGCCGATTGGATCGATCAACTGACCAGCAAGGTGCGATATATCAAGTCCTCGGTCGAAGCGGCCACGTTGGGCCAAGATTACGACTACGACGTTGCATTCGTCTGTGCGCTCGCCAACCCGGAGCTCGAAGCGGTATTGGCACTCGACTGCGGCTGGAAAGAGCTCCAACGTGTCACCGACCCGACTAGATACTGGGTGGGAAGCTTCACCGTGGAGGGAAGGACATTCAGGTGCGTCGCCTGCCACGCCGCTCAGATGGGGATGGTGGCCACGTCGGCCGCGGTCTCGAAAGTCTCCGCCGCCTTCCGCCCGCGCCTCGTCGTCATGACGGGTATATGCGCAGGTAGGGAAGGTGATATTCAACTCGGCGACGTCGTCGTGGTCAACATCTCCTGGGACTACGGGAGCGGCAAGTTTCACAAGAAGGAAGGGGAAGCGCTCCGTTTCGCTCCCGATCCTGTTCAAATCGCTTTGGATCCGATGCTTCGTAAGCATGCTGAAGCTATCAAGGCGGATGAAGCGAGGTTGGACGAAATTCGCCGAGGATACACGAAGCAGAAGATCAACAGCGTCTTAAACGTCGAAATCGGGGCGATGGCGTCAGGGGCGGCCGTACGGGCTGATGATGGATTTTTCGAAGAGCTCGCTAGCGCGAAGCGAAAAGTGGTGGCCGTAGAGATGGAGGCTTACGCCGTCTACGCAACGGCGGCGGAGATGCCAGCACCAAGGCCTCTCCCGTTAGTAGTGAAGTCCGTCTGCGACTTCGCCAATTCGGAGAAGAACGATACTTACCAGGACTATGCCGCCCATACGAGCGCAGTCTGTGCATTGGAAATCGTGAAGGCGTATCTGGGAGAACGAAATTCCTGATCTGATAGCTGTTCGATAAATCGCGAACCGGGTCGTGTAATAACATGGCGACCGCTTCGGGCCGAAGAACGAACCCGCTGCGCGGGAGGGCGCCTGCGGTTGAGGTAGAGATCAGGGACCGGTCGTCGCTCCTGCATTGAGCGTTGTTCGGCGGCGGCAGAGCATGACGGGCTTCTTCAACAAGGAGCCTGACCATGACCCATCCCGCTCTCGATGCACCTATCAGTCCACTTCGTCAGCGGCTGATCGACGACATGAACATGCGGCGTTTCTCACGGGAGACGCAGCGCAACTATCTCCGCGATATCGGACGCCTGGCGACATTCCTCGGCCGTTCACCAGACACAGCGACCGCCGACGACCTGCGTCGGTTCCAGATCGAGCAGCAGGAGGGTTGAAGTCGTCAGACCGGCGCGTCATCGCGAAAGCAAAGACCTTACTGCTTACGCGCTATTGCCACCCCTGGCTGGTGGGCGCAGTCTTGCTTATAGGTTTTTGAGAGGGATGTCACATGATCCGAGCGATTGGTCTATCGGTCGTTTTGGCAACGACCACAATGTACTTTGTGTCGGATCGCTGCAGTCGAGAAGCAAGCCCGAGCGGCCTCCAGCGAAGGTCGCATTGTTGTCATAGCGGGCGATTTCAACACTTCGTATGAGACCGGGAAGGTTGGCAGGACATTCGACGACTCCAATCTCGCCAACTACGGCTGCGCCAAAATGCCCTTTCCAGTCAACGCCTGCGTCGCTGGTGATGGTTATGACGACACCCTGCCTATCCTTGAACTGGGTCTGACCGGGGGCGCTCCGTGGAAGGTTCTGACCAAGGAACTTGGCAGGACGTACGATGATGACGCGTTTGCTGACAGAGCGATTGACCACATCACCGTTCCGGCCGCCGTTTCCTCGAAATTCGAGGTGGCCATAAAGTCAGTCTATGGATCTGACCATTTCGCAGTGATGACAACGTATTCTGATGGCAACTAGCAAGACGCTCACGGCTTAGACATACGGCCCAGGCCGTGTGCCGTCGTGCAACGCGACTCCTGCACATTGTAATCCGGCGCGAATTTGCGCTGGAAGACTAGGTGCTGGGCACGAATGCCCGCTATCCAGTCCTTCCGCTGAAAAGCAGTCCGACAGCTTGCGTGAACCCATCTCGCCGTTAAATGACACGTGTCGCGATGGCTGTTTCGGGCGCCAGGAGCGGACGTTGGATAGTGTCCTGAAGGTTCTGCAAAAAGCTCTGGAGAGAGAGCAGCCCTTACTCTGAGGCGAGGGGCGGCCATGGCACGCTGGTGGCGTTGCGACCACCGATTCCCGTGGAAGGGGAGTGCCATGACCAATCGAGACGTTAGACTGAGCAGAGGCGAGTTGAAAGCGTTGCTGTTGTCGGATGAGGACGGCTT
>NZ_JBVVQJ010000043.1:0-56666 GCF_055811475.1 Mesorhizobium sp. WSM4829
TGGCGGAGGCAAGCTGGGTTTGGCCGGCCCGAAAGGGGTCAGGGCGGCTCCGCCACATAATCTCGCCCGACGCATAAAAAGGGATCAGCGCTCACCAGATCGGCTGGATGCGCACGTTCCATGCCCGGTCGGAGATCTATTGCGCGGCGCAAGCATGCATCACCGATGCGCACACCCGACATCTGCATTCTCGACTGTGGGGCAACGGAACGACCTCATCGTCCGATGGCCAATTCTTCCGCGCGAGCTACCGCGCCGCAAAGCGCGGTGACGTCAATCTGCACTATGGCAGCGAACCCGGATCGAAATTCTACAGCCATCTTTCTGATCAGTATGGCTACTTCAGCATTCTGCCCATCAGTCCGACCGAAAGCGAGGCGGCCTATGTGCTCGATGGGCTATTCGATCAGGACACGGTCCTCGACATCCAGGAACACTTTTCTGATACGGGCGGTGCGAGTGATCACGTCTTCGGGCTGTTCGCTCTGATCGGCAAGCGGTTCGCACCGCGACTGCGCAATCTCAAAGATCGGAAGTTCCACATGTTCGAGAAGGGCGATGCGTATCCGGCGCTGTCGAACCACATCGGGGCGCCGATCAACACCACTCTGATTCTCGGCCATTGGGACGATCTGCTCCATCTGGCAGCGTCGATCAGGACGCGGTCGGTGGTGCCGTCTACGATCTTAAAGAAGCTGTCCGCGTCACCGAAGGAAAGCCAGCTCGCAAGGGCGCTACGGGAACTCGGTCGGATCGAGCGCTCGCTCTTCATGATCGAATGGTACTCGAGTCCAGCGCTACGGCGAAGGTGCCAAGCTGGCCTCAACAAGGGCGAAGCTGCGCGGCGAAATCCGTGATCGGTCGTTCGAAAGCCAGGCGTTCCGCGCCTCCGGCCTCAACCTCGTCGTTAGCTCGATCGTGCATCGGAATACGGTCTACATCGAACGGGCCGTCACCCACTTGCGCAAAATGCATCGCGAGACTCCGGATCAGTTGCTCAAGCACGTCTCGCCGCTGAGCTGGGAGCATTCGCACCTTCCTCCATGAGTTCGGGGCGCTCTACCAGGCGTTCTGCGGCGACACGGATATGCCGGATCTGACTACCGCGGCTCCTTACGGGGGCTTCGTAGCCTGGCAAGAGCGTCTGCTTGCCAGCGATGACGAAGAACGCATATGGGCCCACTGGCGCAGCCAGTTTGTTGATCATGAACCCGACCTGGCCCTTCCGACCGACAGGCCACGAGCCGCGCTTCCACGCACACTGGGTCAGTTCGTGTCCAGGTACGAAAACCGAGCGCTGTGAATCAGCACCGAAAGTTGACCGCCCCTTGCGAGCGCCCGCTGGGGCGAGGCTCAGATCTCGCCGCCGTCCCGGAAGCAATCGGCGCCAACGTCGCGGTCCTTGGTTTAGGACGCACCTTTTGGGCGGACGGCGTTGCAAAATCCAGTAAAAATCACCGCCCGCAGCAGGGGCAGCCGTTTCCAAGCGGTCCCATCGCAATCTGTTCAGACTTTTCGATACGCTCGTTCAGGGTGCCAGTTTCAACCCCAGGCTGCGTGATCCGTTTTACAAATTCATTCCGATCCGCTGGCGACAGTTTCGTATATCCGCGGATAACCTTGCGCAGTTCTTCGTTCATTTTCTTCTCCTAGTTTCCGCCGCAAACGGCGCATTTGTTTTTTTGCCACCAAGGCAAACGTCGCGAAGTAGGGATTTCATTGCATACCGAACATGACCGTCGATACTCGATCAGGCCATTTCGCATGCCTAGGTTCTTTTCTTTGGACGTTATGTCCTTCTCGATGTCGTGGGAATCTATGATTCTTTGTTGATCGGTCCGCATCCTGAATTCGAGAGCAATATCGTCTACTCGGTTTTCCCCGATAGCCTGCTCCATTTCATATGAATCGCGCACTGCACGTGAGCTGTACGCCAGATCGTCGTCCCATCGGCTGAACACCGCCCAAAGAGCGAAAAGCAACTGGATCACTGCTGCCAACGCGAGCCCAACCTTGAGCGCAGTCAGATACGCTGGTGGCAGCTCAAACGCGTCTGACCCCGCAATGCCGGCAAGGATAATAGGGATTGCGAACGCCCAGAAATCGCGCAGCTTCGTAAGAAGCTTGAGCCGCCTCAGACGGCGCGAAAAGATAGTATGGGTCCCATGGCAATTCAGCGCGGAATTCCACGCTTGTGTGCGCATCGCATCTTCAGTGATCATGCTGGTTCGATGATGAAAGCTATAGATTGGGAATGGAGAAGCTTGTGAGCCGACTCGGCTACCTTAGGCTGGCCATCTTACGCGCCGCAGTCCAACCTTTCTGCTCGGCCTAGCTTGCCCTTGGGTCGGCTCACCTCGATGGAAAATGGCTGTCGGAAATTGCATGCATCCCCCCTAGATCATGAGAAGAGGTAACATGATGGTGTGAATTGCGATAGATTTTAAATGCAGCGCAAACGGTAAAAGAACCGTAGTGGAAAACCCGTTGCAAGGGGGGCTGCCTACAACGGCAATGTTCCCCATCATTGTAGGGCACGTCCTTCGGACAAGGCTCTGTTCCGCCACAGTCACAACAGCCCAAGGCTTCCGCAGCCCACCTCTAGGTGTAGAGGAAGGCGCCACCCACTCTCCCCAAACATGCTTTCGACCTTCGCAATTTGGCGGGATCAGAGCCTGGTCCGAAGGACTGCCTCTCATACCGGCAGGTTGTTTACCAGCAATCGGTTCCCCGCTTTTTTTGCGTTCGGTGGGTTCCGCCCTCCTTGGGCTAGCAGATTTGGTTATCTGAATATCAACCGCATGCTTCGCTGTTCTGAGTTTCGGCGAGCCGGGGGCAAGAACTGGAGCGATCGGCACAACGTACCTTATCTCCAACGACGGTGAACGTCTCACCATTATCTTCTTAATCTTCGTCGTCATCAGAGCCCGGTCAGCCCAGCGAGAATGTTCCCCGCCAGCAGCTTCTCCTTCGACAGCAGCCCAGCGTCCTCGAGTGCCTCGACCAGCTGGCGCAGCGTGTCGAGCCCGAACTGCGACAGAAAAGTTTTCGTCGTCATATAGGTATAGGGCGAGCCCGGCTGCGGGCTGCGCGGCCCGAGGCGATCAGCTCCTGCGCGCGCAGCACGGCGATCAGATCGCGCGATACCTCCTTGCCGAAAAAGCTCGAGAGCTCGCCACGGGTGATCGGCTGGAAGTAGGCAATGCACATCAAGACAAGCGCCTCCGCCTGCGACAGTTCTTTACTTGCAGTGCTAAAGAGGTACCGTTTCGGACCCCTACAGTTTGCCACGGCAAAGATAGGAGGTAACGATCTTTTTGGAGCTTTGACTACGGCATAGGTGTCGTGACCACAACGTCGTCGAAAATAACTGGGCTTTTGAATACCGACACGACTAGCTTGAACGTCGGGAACGAGGGCGCATATCGGTGAGGTTTAAACACCCACCCCGAGCATCGGCGTACGTGCTCGAGCCGCCGAGTTCGCGGTCCAGCCAGCGATTGAACCGCTCAGCCGCAGTCTTGCCCGGCACGAACCAGGCCTTGAGGTCGTCCCTCCAGCGAGCACGCGGGAAGCTCTCCCGGAAGCGCTCCATTGTCACGCGATTATAGGGAAATGCGACAGTGGCGCCGGGATGGTCAGTCCTAGGCCTAGATTTTTCGCTGTTGCCAGTCATGGCGCGGTTTCCTCTGCGGTCCGCGTGAGACGGCCGAGAGAGGAAATTCTGCGTACAAAATGACAGTCAGCGAATCGGCGAGTCAGCGCACGAATTCAGATCGCCACGGGGCAGCGTTCAATCATCCAGATTTAGTCCAACCAGCTACGCGCGACCAAAAGAACGGGGACATAGACCGATATAGATCACACTTTGCTTGCCAACCGTGTCGCGAGGTGGCCCTATGTGCCACAGGTCGGCGGCCTGATCTTGGGGGGACAGTGAAGCTTGGTGATATTGACGCTTACGAACGTCGCCTCCGCGGTGCGATCGTTGCCTTCAACAAGAGGCGAGTGCCAGGGGTCACACTTGTCGAAGCTGTCGACGAGGCGGCGCTTTGGCCGGAGGGTTTCGAGCAAGCGCAGCCATTCTTGACCGACCTCCAATTGGCAACGCTCTTCGACAGGAGCCCGCTCCTGCTTTGTGCGATCGCGGCCGAGATTGGGTTTAGATTCGAGGGGGTCGGAACCGAATACTGGAACAAGCTTGCTGCGGCGCTTGGGGTCCCAATCACGATGTCGGATCGAGCGAGGTTCGGTCACGTCTTCAGGGCGACTGCGCACAAGTTTAGGCTTTCGAAGCCCTCGGAAAGTGCCTTTAGCGCGCACTTCTCCATAATGTCTTGGCCCATCGCGAGTGCTTTACTGCCGCTCGATCTCATTGGACCTGTCACGCGCCTTGTCGCTAGAGCGCCCTCGGCGGCACTTCCTGGTCCCGGGCGCAGCGCCAATTTCCCTAGTCTACGAGCGTGGGCGAGCGCGGCGGAAGGGGCCCGACTGGTCGATTGGTTACGTTTCGAGGCGGCGTCGGAACGAGTCTTGACCGCCTTGCTCACGGAGAACCGCGGGGGCGGTATTTCGACGGTTAGCTATTCACGCCTTCACGACGCGATCACGAACTCGTCCGAGGCTTTTTTTGCCGCTCGCGCTGCCCGCCGGCGTGCCCGACGGAATAAGGGAGGAAGAATCGCTCCAGAGACCCCGGGGCGCCTCGAGGTGACCCGCGAGTCGGCTGGCTTGAAGCTTTATGCCACATGGCCCGCCTTGGCCGGTGAACTGGTTGATGAAGCTAAGAACATCGCGCGCGCTGCCGGTTGGCGGCCGCAGCTTTGGGGGGCGGGCGCGCGCCTGCATAGTGAAACTGCCCTTGGAGACGGCCCTTTCGCGTTAACCCACTCGGACATCCCTCGAGCCGATCAGGCCGCCTATCGTGATGCGGGGGCCGTGTTTGGTGAGGGCAGTACGATTGCAGCAGCGCTTGCCAGCCGCAGCATAGACTGGAACGACGCTTTGCTGTTCGATGTAAACGACGAACGCACACGAGGCGAGCAACGCTTTGCGCCTTTCGATCTCAATAGCGGCCATGCATGGATTGCCTGTCGCGCGGAAATTACTTCTCTCGATCGGCTCCATTTCATCGGGTCGGTCGCCGGCTATCGAATATTCGAGGCGAGTCTTGCAGATGAAACCGCGCGCGCGGTCCTCCGCACCCATGGACTATTAGCTGCCAAGGATCGCATCTTAGCGGCCCGCCACCCGATCGACGCGATCATTGCACCTCAGCGCGTGGTTCGACCCGACAGACCCTTCACGATCTATCGGCCGGGGCCCCCAATCGACGTTGGCGAACCTCGGCGGCTGCGCAACGGTGAGCAGATGAGTGGACAGCCTCGCGTACGCGGCGAAGACGCCCAGGAGCCGGACGATATTCCGATCAGGTTGTCGCTTCTCGAGCGTGATGGAGCATTCTCTGCACTCATAGAGCGGAGGCTGCAGTTGCGTCTCGAAAGCGCACATGCGCTGAGAGCCGTTCCGCTCACAGCTGAGCTTGAAATCAATGGTAAGCTCATCCTCCGTAGCGTCGGCGAACTTGCTGAGCTTCCTGTCACTGTCGAGCAGCAATCGCCCCTTCTGAAGGGCCTGTATGCGGACGTTGTCCGCACTCGACTCCTCGAGAGTGGGGCGGGTACTCTTCGTTTCTCGGTTGGCCGGCTAGCCACTATCGAAGTGCCGCTCGCACGACCGACGGGGGCTGTCGACTGGTCAACCACTCCTCCAACTCTGATCGAGGCAGACGGCTCAGCCAGTATGGCCTGCGCGCCCGCCACCGCGCCGCACCGCTTCGCCCCGGCGCCGGCCGTCGTTCGGCCCGAGCGGGGCGCCGTCGGGTACGTATTTCGGTTCGGCGACGGTCGCTTCGCAGATCCGATGAATCTCCTAGCGAGTCCAAGCTTCAATCTTGGCGATTTCGCCGCCGCCTTTAGCAATGACTTTGGCTCACGCCAGCTTCGCGATGGGGAGCGGGGGAGCGGAGATCTCGCGCGGGCACGCATCGCGTGGTCACGCGCACAATGCGGAACGTTGCAAGCTCTGGCAGCGAAAAGTCGAGTCGTGCAGCAATTCGAAGAACCGCTGATCTACAATCTCTGCGGTCGTGAGTGGTTCGATCGAGAGCGAGAGGACAAATCCTCCCGCTCCGACCCTCACGAAGCACTGTATCTGGTCGCGCTGGAGCAGGGTCTCGCCAGCCTGCCCGAGGGTGTTCCGGAACGTTACGCTGGGGACTTTGCCGAGGCGTTTGCGGTCCGGGCCCGTGACCTCGATCCAGACTGGCCGCTTAGGCGGCCGGCTCCGCGAGACGACGCGATGGACGACGCGCTCAATCTTGGCTTCACCGACGCGGTGAATACCCTTCAGGCGCGTGGCTCCTTGGCTGACGTCGATCCGGATGATTGCGATTTCGGTAGTTCGGAAGATGCTTGGGCCTCTGCGGCGGAGGAAGCCATCCGCCGGGTTTGTCGATCACGCCTCGCGCGCCTGATCGCGCCTGATGAAGGGGGGCGACAACTGCGCGACCGCTTCTATTTTAACATCGGCGTTGCCGAGATGGCCGAGGATCTCGCGGCGTGGTCCCGCACCTTCGCACTGCCGCGGGGGCAACTGAGCGCTGAAGCGGCTGCTGCCGCGCTCCAACTGTGGCTTTCCCCCGCCGCTTGCGACGCGCTTGATGCTGCGATGCGCGTGCTGGTCAATGATCCGTTCGTCGCTCGAGCTAGCCGTTATGCGGCGATCCGTATGGATGCGACGCTAGGCGCGGTCTCATGAGCGATTTCAATCGGCTTCTGCTTAACCTCCATGCCGAAGCGCGTCGCTGCGACCGCGATCAAGCTTTGCTTGGCGCGCTCGGGGTGGGCGCGTTCGCCTATCCGCATCAACTCGATAGCGTCCATCGTATGTTGACCGCGTCGGCCTGTCGCTGGTTGCTCGCCGACGAGGTCGGCCTTGGAAAGACTGTCCAGGCAATCATGGTAATGCGCGCACTTGCAGCGCAGTCTTCCCGCCTGTTCAACGTTGCGCTCGTCGTGCCCGACGACCTGGTCGAGCAATGGGAAGAGGAGTTGCTGGCGCGCGGCCACGCAATCGCGATCGAAGCCGGCGAGTCGGGGAGACCCAACAGTAATCTCCTTATGCGCCTCATCCGGCCGAGCCGGATCGTGGCGGGCGGAAAGATCGCTGCCGACAGAATCGACATGCTTCTCGTCGACGAGTTTACCAAGCTGCAGGTCGCGGTTCGCAATGAACTGATCGCGGCCGCACGCACAATTCCGCACGTTATCGCGATGACAGCCACTCCGGCGCTTCACCAGGTTCGCACGCGCGGCGAACTTATGGAGTTGCTCGAGCCGGAGGCTGCGCGAATTGCCCGGGCCGAAGGCCGCAATGTCCTTGAGGTACTCTCGGAGCGCGAACAGGCAGCCTTCGACCGATTCCGCGGCGAACTCGCCGACGCCGCCCGCCGTCGAGCCGTCGGGGACTGCTATGGCCTCTACCGGCGGCTCATTCGAACTCAACGCACCGACTATCCCGACACTTTGCCACAGCGCCGCTATCAACCGATCCGAGTCGCGCCTACTGACGGCGACGTGGAGCGCGCCAAAGCCACTCGAGCCTACCTTGAGGCGGCCGAAGCGGCCGGTCTCGATTATAGGCGGGACGCGCTGCTCCAAGTTGCGGGTCGCAGTCCGCAATCGCTTCGTGAACGACTCTCAACGCTCAAACGGACGCAAGCCGTTGCAGATGCCTGGCGGCGCATCGAGACCGTGCTACGCGACGAACCGGGGGACGCCAAGCTTGATGCACTCGTCGACCACGTTCGAGAGGTCCGCGCCAGCAAGCCCGACGCTCGCGTCGTGATCGTCGCGGAGGATAATCCCACCACTGATTACCTTTACGATGCACTGACAAAGCTCGTCGATGCCAAGGTCGCTCGAAAACGTCGTGTGATGCGAGCAGCCGAAGAACTCGAAGTTCAAGTCGCCTTGCTCAAAGGCGCGCTCGAAGATTTCGTCAGCGGGGAAGCGCATATCTTGATTGCCGCGCTCGACGCTCGTGAAGGTCACAATCTTCAGTTCGCAGACGAGATCATCTTCTTCGCGCTCCCGTGGTCGCCGCCGGACATTCAGCAGTGGATCGGGCGCATCGACCGCCTGGGGACGCGAGGGGTTCCATCGAGTCGAACCATCGCCATCACCCCCATCGTGACGGAGAACTCAATCGAGGATCGAATCCTCGAGGTGCTCGAGGCGACGAAGGTGTTTGAGAGAAGCGAGGTTTGGGACGACTCTGAATGGCAGGCTATCAGCAAGGCGATTAACGCGGCGGCTGAAGGTGATCGCGGAGCGAGTTGGAGCGACGCCACATCACATGCGCGCAACCTCGGCGATACTGCAGATGATTGGCTGAAAACTACCAAGCTACCGCCTAGCCCCCGTACTACGATCGCAGAAAAGAGAGCTGCTAGTCTGCGCAACCGCGACTATGCGTGCCCGCTCACCGCTGAGGCCGAGGATCGAAAACTCAACTGGTTCCAGTGGCGCGAGCGAGGTCTGGATGTCCTTCTGAAGCTAGCGCGCGAAGAGTATTTCGACATCCGCAGCGGAAAGGACGGCCAACAGAGCTTCAAGACCATCTGGTACAGAGGTGATGGTCGCGAACCAGAATTGGCCCTGCCCGACATCGACAACCGGGGTTCCTGGCATCGGCAAGCCTTCATCGCGAAACGGACCGCGATTGAATGCCCTCCTAACACCTATGTAGAGCAGAAGGACGGCCAGAAGCGCCGCCTGCACTTCCTCGATCATGGGTGCAGCTTGCACGACCAATTGATCGATGCACTCATTAGAAAGCCCATATCAAGCGACCTCACGACCGAGTTCGTCGTAGAGTTCCCACCCGGTCATCCGATCCTCGCCTGGGAAAGCAGGAGGCTCTTCATCGCAGTTGCAGTGCTCGATCTCTCCAGTGCGCTGGCGCCGGACTTGGATGCAATCATCGCCCCGATCGACAGGCAGGCGTCGAAACCCGAACAGGATGCGCGAAACACCGCGCTAAGATCCCTTGAAGCGTCGCTCGCTGCCGACCGTCGTTGGCTACTCGACCGCTGCCCGCCCGTTTTCCTGATGAACGTGTTCGTCGAGAACACGGGCAGCTTCTCACCGGCGATGGCGGCAGCCGGTTCGATCCTGGATCCGTCACATGCCCGGTTGCGCGGTCGCCAGCTTTCGCGACGACGATCATCTCTTGCCGAGCCGCAGATTGCGGAGGCTCGCGCCGCCGCACAGGCGGACCTGCAAAAAAGGGGGTCTGAAGCGCTTGGCCGCGCGCTCGTTTCCATCAACGGCGCTATGGAGACTCGCCTGTTCGCAGCCGACGCAGATGCGGTGCAGCATGCCGAAGCGGCGCGAGCCGAACTGGCCAGTGCCGAGGCGTTAGATCAGAAGCTGGTTTTCAATCAGGCGGCAGTGCGTGGGGCAAAGCTGGCGGTCGAAATCAGTGAGAGGGCAAGCGCCGCGCGCAAGGCTTGGCTTACCGGAGTGGCCGGTAGCGTTTCGAAAGCAGCTGCGTTGAGCAAGCGGCGGTATTTCTGGGTTGTTCCCAGGACTATGCCCGAGGAGAGCTTAGCAGGCGCTCAATGACGCCACGCGCTTGATCGTCGAGGCGCCAGGACCAAGCGTTGACTTGATCGCCGGTCAGCAACGCAGCTCGCTCGACTTGTCGCGGCGGCGGTGTGAGGAATTCGAACGTTCCAGCCTCTCGGTTAACGGCCCAGACCGGTTGTCCCGCGGCTAGTGTGATGCCTACGATAATCCAGTGCCAGATGTCCCGTGTCGGCGGCTCCCACACCGTTGCGTTTCCATTCTCAATCGCCAAAATGACCCGGCGCTTCCGATACCCTCCGCTGATCGTCGCTGCAAAGCATCCGTCAACGTCGGCCCGAGCCCACCGCCCGCTCGGGCCGTCCGGCGTGCCAAAGTAGGCACCCGATCCGCTCAGGACCGCCAGGTTCTGCGGTTCATCGAGGGAATACCGCTCGCCCGAACTCGCCAGAGCTCGAGCATACTCCCAGAGTGCCTTGGCATCATCCTGGGGCTGGTCCGCACCGCCCAGTTCAACCAGGGCATCCCGCCACGCTGGTCGACCTACCTCGACGTGGAGAGGCGTCGGGATCAAATCCATTCTCCCATCCAGCGGCAATCGCCTGATCGGATCGCTAGAACTGAGCTCCACCGCACCGAGTATCACATTGTCGGCGCCACCCCACACCAAACGCCGCGGAGTAGTCGGCGCATATCCGCGCCCGGCATCGGTCGCTAGTTCATCGATATCTCCAGATCGCATGAGCATGCCGATCGCGTCGTCGATCGCTGCGCGCAAAGTGTCTTCGGCAATGCCCAGAGGGCGATAAGCCTCCTTTATCCCGCTGGTGATGCGGCCGCGACTGACATACCCCCCCTCCCGGATTGCGTCGCGGATGTGCCTTAATACGCTGCCTGGCAATGCCTCTTCGGTGGCGAGGTACAGGACTTCCGCCCATAGTGAACTCTTGCTCATTCGTCGGAGCCGAGGGCCACAGCCGCCGTGATCGCATCATCCAGTTGTTCGCGCGACGATCGGTCGTGCGCCACTATGATCAGATGCGAGCGAGCACGCGTCAGCGCCACATAGAGATCGCAAACCGTGAACAGGCCACCGAGCCCCGAAAAATCGGCAAGCACGACCAAGTCGGCCTCAAGCCCCTTAAAGCTGCGCGCGGTCGTTACCAAGACACCCCCGCCCTCGCGCCAGGTCCCGGCGTCTTCGACAAGCGCCACCCCATCAACATCACGGACGTTTGCGAGTGGACCCTTTCCTTTAGCCGCTGGACCGAGAATGGCGATCTGACGCGAGGTGAGCCGGTGCTCTTTCAATAGCGAACGCAGTTCTCCCTGGATCAGTCCGGCGATTGATGCGGCGTTAGGAGGAGTAATGATCTTCGGAGGCCTCCCGAGGGGTGCCGTCTCGAAAGGTAGGGAGGCTATGTTGGTCGCGGCGGTGGCGCAGGCGACGATTCGGCGCGTGTTCCGGCAGTTGATGTCTAGCCGGAAGCGGAACGCACCCTTAATGGGCGGATCCACCGGCTCGCGACGTAGGCTCTGCGCTGTATCAAGAAATGCCCAAACCGGACCGTTCTCCTCGAGGAGATACTCAAGCGCGTCCCACCAGCCGGGCGAAAAGTCCTGCGCCTCGTCGACCACGAGTGCAGTAAACGGCAGTCCATCGCTATAGAGGTCCATTGCCGCCTGCGCGAGCAGATCGGGCACCAGTTCGTCCCACCACTTCTGCGGCTCGGAGGCATTCGCATTGAATTCGATACCAGCCTCTCGGCAAAGGTCGGCCGCGAGGCGATGGAAGTTCTCAACCCTGATGCGGCCCCCATTCTCGACGAGTTCGTCGGCGAACTCCTCCCGAATCCACTTCGCGAGTTCGGAGTTGAAACAGGTAAACAACACTCTGTGGCCCGCGCCCGCAAACGACCGTGCGCGCTGCATGGCCAAGAGCGTTTTGCCGGATCCGGCGACGCCTTCGATGATCGCACGAGGATTGGTCTCGAACCCGCGCAAGACCTGAAGTTGCTGACTGGTCAGTCGGGCGAGCGTCGCCTCATTGGCGGACAGACTTACACTGAGCGGTTCGTAGATCCGGAACTCTGGCGCTAGCGCCTTGCGCACCGCCTCGAGACCTTCAATCGAGAGTTCGGGTTTGAAGGCACCGTTGGCCTTATAGACCCGCGTCAATCCCGCCTCGAGGTCGGCCATGTCGTCGATCGAGAGCACGGCCTCGATCGGAAGATCTGTCGGTGCCTCGCCCTTGAACACGCAGTGGGGGAAAGCAACCGCCGTGCCCCAGGTCACGCGCTCGACGAGAGCCCTCCCGCATATCAGTTCGACACGCTTCCTCAGAGCCCACTTGCTTCGAGACGCCTGTTGAACCGGATCTTTTATTTCCTCGACACCACTCTTCTTGCGCCGAAACCAACGACGCTGCCTAACCTCGATTTCGCCGCCCTTGACTTCCAGAACGAGCACACCGTGCTGACGGTGAAGGATCAGGAAATCGGCCTCACCCTCGCGAGCCGGCGCGGCGAGATCGTCGCGGGCAGGATTTGCCCATGGCAGGGAATGCATGACGATAAAGCCGGCCCCGAGGCTGGCTTGCATTGCGCGCGCGACGTCGGCCTCTGATCCGTGCTCGATCGTCTCCGGATTGATTGGCGGGATGAACAAGGCCATCAACCAACAACCTTCACAAATCGAGCAAGCACTTCGACCGCAGTCGCAGGCACTACCAGTTCACTCACGCATTCCATATGCTGAGAAGCCGCACGATACCGGATGCGCATACCGTCGGTGCCTGCAGGCTGGAGGATGCCAACGGTCCATTCGGCACTCGTCGATCCGAAGGCCTTTCCATCGGTGCGGCGAAGCAGACAGATGTCCGTTTTTCCGGGTGCGTCGCTTGAAGGTCTGAACAGACAGGGAGCACCGCTCTGCACTGCGCTACCTTGACCATCCCCATTCTTGCCGCTGAGCATATTTCCTCCAATCCGGAAAAGCAGGTCGTTAGTCTCCGCACCAGCGACTGCATATTTTGGCGTTCCGGAATCGCCGGCTAGATTGCCGGCGATGACCATCGATGCATCAAGCTCAGGCGTCCCGTTGGGGTCGAAGGCGAGCGTGTTCGTGCTTGTCGTTACTGGTCTGACAAGCGCGATATTGGTGGCGATCGGTAGGGCGCGCAGAACCATCAGGATGTCGACGGCCGCCACCACCTGGCCATTGGCGAGCGCTTGAGCTCGCGACGAGCACGGCTCGCCATCGATGAAGGGGTGCGAAAGGCAGACTATCCGGCCACCTTCCTCGACGAGTCCTCCGTCGACGCGGGTAAACTTCGCATCGCTTTCCAGGAGGTCGCGACCCAGCCGATCGAGCGCTTCGTCTTCACGTTTGGCAGCAATGCTGAGCGGTTGTCCCCCGAAGCACGCCTTGAGCAGATCACCGCCGATGAAGCGATCGAACATCGCATGGTCGAACCGATTCTTGTACGACCGGAGGCACTGGTAGCAGCTATCGTCGCAGGTGCAGTCATCGAGCAGTTCGATTGCACGTTTGGCCAACCGGTTCGGGTCTTTGGAGGCTGCCTTCACGAAGCCGGCGCCGCCGGCTGCCTGGTCATAGAGATAGAGATCCATGAACTGTTGATCGCCGCTCGCTGGAGCAAACCGGAAGTCCCCATCGATGTCGTTGGGCTCAAGATCTTCGAGTTGGCAAGCCGCGCGGCGGAGAGCTTCGACCGCTGATCGCGCTGCGATGACGGTGGAAGGCCGATCCGGATCAAACCGCCAGCCGACCGGCAGCCCCAGGCGAAACACTGCGACATCAGTCCTAAACTCATTCCCAAGGACGATCTTCAGCACCGAGCCCGTACACTGTTCGGGCTCCTTGGGGCGCCTGGGGCGTGGCCTGTCATGCGGCTGCTTGCCGAAAAGCTGTCGCATCGTGGGATCAAAATTCGCAGGCTCAATCCGGCCGCACTGCGTGCAGTAGTTGAATGCCGGATTCGCCGCATCAAGCGATCCGCGATTAGTGACGACGAGATTCTTGCTCTCGCTCCATGCCTCCCAACTCGTCCCGAGCGGCCAAGTCGCGCCACCGATGCGCGAGCCCGGCGTGAATGTCATGGAGTCGAGAGTCGCCTTTGTTGGGCGGAGACGCATCCCGGCGTCGAAATCCGGAGGGAGCGCGGTTATGGTCGGAGGATGCGAGAAGCCGGGCGGCCGAACCCAGCGCCGTGCCGGCCCCAACGTCGCCCGGCCGCTGCAGGCCGGACAGTCTCGGGTCTGGTCGACATAGCCGTCGGACCAATCCAACAGATCGGCGTAGTTGCAAACCCTGCACTGATAATAAAGCTTGCGAGCACGGTAGGCGTCGAGCCTGTCACTATCACGCTCGGCGTAAATGCCGAGGGACAGGAAGCGCTTACCATCGACCCAGACCTCATGACCTGGCGCATACTGACTAAGCGCCGCGTTGAGCGCTTGTTGCGGTGAATATCGACGCTTGGGGCGCCAGGGATCGGTGTCGTCCTCAAATACGCTGAAAGCGGCGACATCTGTCGGGAACGCATATTTGGGGAGCAATCCCTCGGCGAACAACCGATCGAGGAGACGCCCATCTTTGATGGGAGGAACGTCCTCTTCGCTCCCATCCTCCAAGATCTCATCGGAATAATCATCGTCCACGTCAGACGCGGTTACGGGCTCCGCCGGGATTTCCTCATCCGGTTTGATGAGAGCCTCCTCGAGTACTCGCGGAAGGTCATCGAGCACACCCTTGGCGTCAAGCGCTGGGCAGGATTGTGCGAATAAACGCTCGATGTCGGCTTCAAGCGATTCCTGATTGAACGACAGCCAGGCTCGCAGCCCGGCCAGGGAAAAGCTGTCCTCAGCGCCGTTCACAAAATCGGAGACGGAGCCAAGAGACGAAAAGACGTCCGAGGCACTAGAGACGTCATCGATCCGATCCTGTTGGAACCGGCCGATCAAGAACCCGAACGCTTGGCGCTTCGCAATAACCACGTTGTCGAGATTGAGGATCGGGTCTGGCGCCGGCCCCGCCACGATCGGTCCAGGGTCGCGATAATAGGTCTGGTCGTGACTGTCCGCGCCGCAGAACATAATGACGGTCGAAAGCCCGGCACCACGTCGGCCGGCGCGACCGGCGCGCTGCTGATAGTTCGCTCGTCCCGGCGGGACGTTCCGGAGGGCGACCGCTGTCAACCCGCCAATATCGATGCCAACCTCCATCGTGGTAGTGCAACTCAGGATATCGATGGGCGCACCCACCTGCCCATCTTGCTCGATCGGAATATCCTGGAATCGAAGCTCGTAGGCCTCGTTTCGCGACATTGCGTTGGCCATGCCGCTATCGTTGAGAGCGGCCGAATGCTCCTCGGCAATCAGTTGATGTGGAGCATAACCGTCGGCGGGATCGCTCAGCCTCTCCCATAGCCTACGGAAAAACGCCTTTCTGCTTCGAAACACCGGATCGTGCGCCGGATCGATTGGATCCGCGTTTCCGGTGCAACTCGTGCAGCGGTCGCCGATCAAGGCGTTGCGTGGCGATACCGTCGTGCAGCGCTCGCAGCGAATCCACTGAGTGGCGGGGTTCAGCTCAAGCGCGACTTTGGCGCCCTGCACATAGAAATCACCGGTAACGTTCGGCGAAAACACATCGCGCAGCGCTGGGCCGACCGAACTGGCAAAATCGCCTTTCAGCCATTGCTTGAGGCCGTGTGCTTCAAGCAGCGTTGTAAACTTCTTGGAGAATTTGCCATTCCACGCGCGGATGCCCGACGATCCGCGGCCCGTTTCGACATTGTCAGGCGTGTCGCGCAATCGGATCGCGTGCTTGTGCAGGGCCTGCCAAAGCCAGAGCTCGACAAGGGCCGCACGCGCCGCTTCATCACTCAGCCCGGGGATCGTTGGCAACGCGACGGCCGCATTCAGCTTGTCCGCCTCGATCTTGGTCAACTTTGCTTTTAGGGTTGCGAGGGCGAGGGGGAAGATACCCGTGTGCTCGTCCTGCAGCACAGCGTAGATGCTCTGAAATACAGAGAGCGGTGTATCAGCGCAGGTTTGGTTGGTGAGTTGCCGGAAATCTTCGGCGTCCGCGTCGGGACTTCCGATTAAGCCGACGGCGTGCCGCCCCGCCCGATCCATCCGGCCGTCTTCAGCACCACTTGGACGCAACCGTACCCCGTGACGGGCGCCCCCAAGCGCGATCGCGAGAGGCGCATCGTCGAGCGAGGGGATGAACGCAGGTTGCTTTAAGGCGGACATGCCCGCCAGCAACAGCGGCCGAAGACTGTCGCGGAAGGAAAAGGTTTTTAGGGTACCGGCCAAGCGGGACGCCGTTTGGCGGCCGTCTGAAAACACCAGCGCCTTTCGCCCTTGAAGAGGCGTATCGCTATCGGGCCTCGGCGGCTGCTCGAGCACCTGAACCGAGATCAGTTCCTGAAAGGGTTGCTCGCCCTTGGTCTGAAGATCAGAAATTCCGTTCGAGGAGGACGGGTCGCAATTAGCGCCGCAACGCGGGCATTTCTCGAATAGCTTCGAGCCGAGAAGCGGCGCGAGCCACACCTCTCGAACGAACGTGCCACCACCGTCGATCTTTCCGGTTGCGAGATCGAGGTACACGGGCCGGACCGTCCCCGCCATTTGTGGCTTCGGGTTTTCGAGACAAACGTGGACGGGCTCGATCAAACCTGTGTCACCGGCATAGGCATAGCCGTTGTCCTGCCAGAGATGCTCCGTGCCCGCAGGTGCTCCTATGTTAGCGCGGGCGACCGATAGCCCGCACGACCGACAACTGTGAAGTTCAAGGACCTGCGATCCGCAGTCGCAACTGCGGCGGGGCTCGGAGTATAGCTTCCCCGTCGGCCCCCCACGATAAGCAGCGTCGATCTGGTCGCAATCTGGGTTGGCACAAGCCCACAAGCCGGGCAGACCGCGAAAGAGCATGTGGACACGAGCGGGCAGCAGCGGCGGTTTGTCGGGCGCAGGCTTGGCGAGCGATGCCAATTCAAGCAGCGCATCGGTCGCCGCGACGCCGTTCGAGGTGTGGGTAAAAAGAGCGCCGGGCAACTCTGTCACGGCCCATGCGGCGCCCGGCACGTCGACGGGGTCAGCGGGATTCTCGGCACCGCTCGTGATATTCCGGAGGCGACCAACGACCGGAAGAGGCGCCAAAATCTCGTAAAGAGCTGCTGGCAGATCGTCCGCGGTATTGCGAAAGCCTTCGGCATCCGCTTCGCCTAGGGGATAACATCTTGCCACGCTGACCCGTCCCCCGGGGGACAAAACCGTATCGACAATGAGGAACGGCTCTTGAGAATTCGCTTCTCCCCTACGTTCGACAACGACGGCTTCCTCGAGGCGACGGCCGCGGAGATCGAGCCCACCGATCGTAACCGATGCAGCCTCGGGGCCGCTGTCGATTCTCTTTAACGTAACGCGGCTGCCGGATAGGTCGGAACGCTCCGACGCTAACGGTGCGACGACGCCGGAGCGCTCCCGAAGATCTGGCGAGTGTAGAGCATCCAGCGGTACATTGGCCAATTGGTTCGCCAGGTCGGCAGGCCCCGCACCTGCCACATCGACAGCATGTTTGCTTCCGGTCAGCCGGCGGATGGCCTTAGGCTCAAGACCGCAAAGTCCGGCTACGAATTCCTTCGCGCGCTCCTCTTTCGAGAACGACGCGCTCGTCGCTATGAAGATAACACGCGACGTAGGCAGTCCCAGTCGGTCCAGGAGCCGACGGATGAGATAGGCGACTTCCGTGCCATTCGCGCCTCGGTAGAGGTGCGCCTCATCCAAAATGAGGAGGAACTTCTCCTCAGGGTGGGCCTCGAAGTAGGCGCGGGTTTCTCCAAAGATTTCGCGCTCAAGCGGACGCAGGAGCATGTACTCCAGCATCGAGTAGTTCGTGACCAACAGGTCGGGACAGGCCTCCTGGATTTCGTGCCGGGTCAGCAGTTCGGGATCGTCGAGTTGCTCAATCGCACGGGCGGGTTGGCCATTTGCATCCTCCCAGTGTTGACCCGAATTGCCGTACCACTTCCGTAGGCCGTCATATGCGCCTATAAAACTGTCTGGCTTTCCCGGCCACCGGCCTTTTGCCCGGAGCGTCTCAACGAGTTCCTGATCCTTCGAACTACCCGCCCGAGCAGCGTCTTCGATCTTCAGGTAATAGCCGAGTGTCTTCAGACGCTCCCGATCGCGGTCCGCACTCCGAAATCCCGGATAGAGCGTGCGCCCGGTGTAACGCCCGAATTTCGCCGGTCGACCGCCGGCACTTTTGAAGGCCCGTCGCACCGACGGTGCGCCGAATAAGTTTCGCAAGCGCCCCAGTTGATCGTTAACCAGCGCGTTCATCGGGTAAAGCAGTAATGCGCGCACCGCCCGCGTCTCAAAATGCGCTTTCCTGTTGAGCGCCTCGTCAGCGAGGCGCGCAAGCACAGGCAGTAGGAAGCTCTCAGTCTTGCCGGAGCCGGTGCCGGTCGTTACGACGATCCCACTTCCTGCTGCGTCCGAACGAGTCGTGTGTTCGAGCGCCTGCGCCTGGTGCTCGTACGGTGGGTTGAAAAGCAGATCCTCGCCCTTTTCGGCCAGGTCGGTGAGGAAAGCGGACACACCCTTTGGCAGAGAGAGGTCCACATATTTGCGGTGACCGGCGTAGCTCGGGGTGCTTTCGATGAACGGCGTCTGCGCGACACCATGATCGGTCAGCAGCTTTCGCCGCAATGCGACGACCTTCGGATCAGACAGATGATAGGTCGCCTCAATATAGGAAGCGAGCGCCTCCCTCATGTGCTCAATTTCGGTACGCACGTGCCCCCCAATCCCCCGGTTATCCGGCCCCTTTAGTTTTTGATGCTTTGCCACCTAAGGCTAAGAAATTTCACCCCGATTGTCGCTATTCGCCAAGCGCAGTTAGCAGGTCGATCATCGGCTCGGCGTTCAAGCTGCGCTGCACGCTTTCCGGGCCGAGGACCTTCACCGCAGCTATGGTCGCATCGCGGCGAACGCGACCGTCCAGCCATCGACGCCGCCACGCTGCCGAGATCGCAGCGGCCGAGGCGGCGTGGGTCTCGATCGATGCCAGGCCCATTAGCGAATTTCGCGAGGTTCCACCGAGTTCGCAGGCGTAGAATAGCCGAGGGGTGGCATGGTGGAGAATGCTATCGCTGGCGATGCCTAGCGCGTCCAGCCCCTCCCTGATCTGTCGCAGGCGCGGGCTTGTGCCCTCACCAAACCGGTTGTTCACGCGGCGAGAGGTGTGCAGGCTCTGCGCCATGAGCCGCAGGGCGTGGGCGGTATCTTGGCCAAGATGCAGCGTGCCAAAGCCACCTGTCTTGCTCCGTCCGATCGAGTCCCACCGGAGATCGTGCGTCAAACCCTTGTATTCGACCGCCCGCAGGCCCAGCCGATTGTATTGGCTAGATCCTACCCCATAGAGGCTGGTCGTTGTCAGGACGCACAAGTCCGCAGGCTTCGAGATTGCCCGTCCAGCCATTTGCGACGCGATCACACTCACCTGACCGCTGTATCGCTTGGAATAATGATCTCGGACCTCTTTGGACGCAAGTAAGAGGGCCACGAGTTTGCCGCCAAGCAACTCGTTGTAAGGAGCGACCGCCCCACAAATGCTCACGTCGGCCACGCGGCTGGAAAGGCCAGCCTTTCGAAACTCGGTCAGCACGATGTCGATGGCACGCTGTCCACTTTTTGCGGAAAGAAGTTGATCCAGGGCGGCCGAGGGATCTGATGCGAGGTCGGCTGCTCGAAACATTTGCTTTGCGAACAGCAGTTGGGCGAGCAGTTCCGATCTCTTCCGCACGAACAGCAGGTCTTCGGAAGCCCTGACCCAATCGGTGTCGGACCCGGCAACCTTGACGGCTCCTCGCATTGGGCGGATGCGATCCCCCTCCTGAAGACTGGTTTGATAGTGTACCTTCAATTCAAGATCCCGAGCGTACGCGGCTCCGGACGCCTTTTGCTCGAGGCGCAGAATTGTATTTTCGCTTGGGCTTTCGATCTCGTCCGGGCGCGCCAGGTCGTCCCAGCGGACCTCGTCGATCGACGCATTCAGCCGCTGAAGGAAAGCGTCGGCGAGGCATGCGGAGTCCCACAGACCGGAACGGAGATTTGTCTCCGTCGAGTCCCGCAGCCAGCCGATCCAGTTGTCTCGCGCCGAGAGCCGCATGACGGGGCTCGCCAGCATCGCGATCCCCATGACGCGTCGCCCTGGGCGCGCAGCGTTCCTGATCAGAACCAGCAATTGACGCCCAGGAATCGGACGATATTCGTGCGCCCAAGTATGACGGAAGTAGCGCCAGATTTCGTTCAGTGGCAGCCCAGTCTCAGAGCATTTCGCTCCCGCTTGGCAAACCTCGACGACCGGATCGATCAATCGGGCGAGAGCTGCATCGCGGTCGACCGCCGGCAGTTGATTGATCGCTTCCAGGTCGCTTCCTAACGCTGCCCCATCATCTATCAGGTCGAGGACAGAACTGCGCACGCCTGGCTGTCGCGGCGTCCGCCGCTCCATCCGTTTGATGAAATTCGCCACGGAGGGTTCGGACAACTGGCGACGGCGAGCGATTTGGAGGGCGGATCGAATACGAAGCTTGATATCGTCGACGGTTTGATCGGGGCTTGTCTCAATACCGGGCGCTTTGAAATGCAGCCCATTTCCTTCAAAAGCGACATGCCAACCTTGATCAAGAAGGTCCGCCACGAGAAGGCAGATGGCGCGCAGCTTGGTGCTATCGCCCTCGTCAACATATCGCCGGGCAAGTTTGCGAAGGCCCTGCGCGAAACCGGGAGGTGTCGGTCCAGTAAAGTTGAGAAGCTCGTGGAGTTCCTCACGTTCCTCTGGGGCAAGAAACGGCGTGAAAGGCCGTAAATTCGACCGATCTACCTCAGATTCTGCCATGACTAACCCTCCCCGACCGCCCAGTCGTCTTCATTGTCACGTCCGGCGCCTCGGCGCCAGCCGGCAGGTGGCCAGTCCCAATGTCGGAGGCCCATTCTCTTAGCAAGCTGTCATAGTCGGCGGCGTGTTCAGCGCGCCCGAGCCTCATTCGGCCAAGGATCTTCTCCAAGAGAGCATCTAGGGCGGCTTCAGGTGCAAACTCTCGAACTACGCGGCCAATCAGAACTTCCACCTCTAACGAGGACGCGGGTTCGATTACCTGGGGTTTCGTGCGTGAGGGAGGAACGACCACTGACTTGGAGGTCGCTGCGACGGCAGGCCTTGAGGCAGTTGCGCGCTCCGCTTTCGCAGAACGAACCTTATGTCGCAGATGTTCGATTGCCTTAGGCAAGCCGGCTGCGCGTAGGCAGTCCCACATTTCGCGCGAGAGCGACACCTGCTGCTTCGCAGTGGTGACGCCGAACGCCTCGTCTAAGCTGGCAGAAAACTCAATCTCAACGCGGATATATCGATCGTTGTTGATGAACGTGGTCCATGGGGTCCGCCCCTGAATGTCCACGATCCGTCCATTTCGGCTGAAGATGATGCCGTGATAGTGCTTCAGGATGGGGAAGCGGGAGTTGGCATTGATGCCGATTGCGTCGCGACCCTTGTCGGTCGCACCAAAGGAAGGCGGAAGCCACGCATAGCGCAGCGTAATCGATCCGCGGGCATCACCGAGTTCACCGTCGATCGAGATGGTGACCGGATCTAGCGCGTTGGCATGGTCTTCGTCCAGCGCGAATAGTTCGGCGTCAGGAGAGAGGAACAGCGGGTCTATTGGACGCACCCTCTCCCCATCGATGTAGATCGACGTCGCACGAAGGAGCTTATGATAGGCGACCCCGAAATGCCGGACGAGATTGCGACGCAGGCCCGCAGCCGTGGTCCAATCCAGGCGGTCCAGCTTGTCTATGACCACGACCGTTCCGGACTTCCATCCGCCCGGGTGGCTTTGTGCAAGTGCGTTGGCAACAAAGTCGGGTAAATGTGACTGACGCGCTGGCGGGATTTCCAACTCGTTATCGGCGTTCCGATACGCGTCGTTATCGAGCAGATCGAGATCAAGTGTGACAGCGTAGGTGCCGCCGCGTTCAAGTTTGGAATAAATCGAAAAACGGCGCCCCATGCTGACGGTCGCGCAGGGAAGCCCATATCCAAACCTCCCCAGACCCGCGCGATCATTTTCTCGGTGGGTCCCGCCCCACATCATGGCAAACCGTAACATCGAGGGCGCCATTCCATGTCCATCATCGACAATCGCGAGTTGGCTTGGCTTAGCGGTCGAGCCATCGCTCGCGAAATCGAAAAGCAGATCTACCCGCTCCGAATAGGCTTGGATGGAATTGTCGACGAGTTCCGCAATCGCCTCCAGATTGCTCTTGTATCCGATGTGCCGGATGCCGCGGACGAAAGCTTCCGGAACGAACAGGTTCAGGTTTTGGTCGCGCGCTTTGAGTTCGGTGTAACGTTGTTGCTCCGCGATAACTTTGCGAGTTGTCGGTTCGCTGTCCATGTCCCTCCCCCGAGTTGCCCCGCCGTATGCGCCAGCAGCACGAAATGCATTGAGTAGTTGGAGTGCATTGTATCGATCACCTGCCATGTGCCAATCGGCTCGCTCGAAAATAGAGTGGCGCGTTGCCTCGCAAGAAGGATTTCGTGGGCAACAGCGCGGCGGAAGCCAGCCCGCGGCCCGACCAGACCCGGTGATCTTTCCGGCCAATCTTGTCGATGGCGATCATGTCGGTTCACGATCTCGATCACCGGCTGCCGCACGATCAGTCGTCCTGGTCCTGAGTGATCGCCTGTCTCTGCGGTCGCAACACGGCAACGCCCGCTGACACCTGGTCCTCGACGACATCGTCCTCGCCCTCCCCGTTAGCCAATCCGGCTGGAATACCGCCGGCCAGCAGCTTCTCCTTCGACAGCAGCCCTGCGTCCTCGAGCGCCTCGAAATCCGGCAGCTGGCGCAGCGTGTCGAGCCCGAACTGCGACAGGAAGTTTTTGGTCGTCACGTAGGTATAGGGCGCCCCCGGCTGCGGACTACGCGGCCCCGAGGCGATCAGCTGCTCAGCGCGCAGCACGCCGATCAGGTCGCGCGACACCTCCTTGCCGAAGAAAGAAGACAGGTCGCCGCGCGTAATCGGCTGGAAATAGGCAATGCACATCAGCACGAGCGCCTCGGACTGCGACAATTCTTTCGCCCCCTGCCCGGCCGCGCCGAATGCGGCGTGGATGACGTCGCCAAAAACCTTTTTGGTCCGGTGCTGCCAGCCGCCGGCTACCGACACAAGCTCGTAGGGGCGGCCGGCGAGCTCGGCGCGGATGTCGTCGATGATCAGCTCGATATTGCAGTTCTTCCCCACCACCCGCGCGAGGACACTACGTGTCACCGGTTCGCTGGCGGCAAAAATGACCGCTTCGACGCGGCCCATCCATTCACGCCAGCGCAGTTCTGGCGGCAGGTGCTCGAGTTCGGTGTCGAGCAGCGCCGGCTGATCGTTGGGCTTGCGGCGGACAGAGGTTTCGCTCATCGCTAAAGTCCAAACAGCCGAAAAGTGGTGCGACCGGAAAGCTCGCGCACGGCACCCAATTGTTGCAGCCGCTCGAACAGCCGCCTCGCCGCAAAACGCGACAGGTTTTTCGACGTCAGCGAGCCGGAGACGGCGTCTTCATTCAGGAGCAAAAAAACCACATCGCCCGCCCCCTTTGCTCGGAGCTTCGGCGCGACGGCGATAAGCCGCTCCGCCCGCCGGGCAAGCTCTGTGGCGAGCCGGCAGGCCTCCGCCGCCGCTGGAACCAGCGCGACGCAGACCGCGCGCTCGAAACCTTTTTCGCCGGGTCGGATGCGCTTGCCGCCGGGCTCACCACGGAACGCCGGACCAAAGGCCTGCGCCATCAGGAGCGGCAGTGGCCGCGGCCAGCGCAGGCTTTGCGCCAGCACCAAGTCGGCCAGCCACCAGGCAAGAAGCTCGCAATCCGGTCGCATGGCGACGACGCGGGCGGCGATCGCCGCAGCGGCGAACGGCGCCGGCCGCTGCGACCCCGCCACTTTTCCTATCTCCGTGGAGAGGTCAGCTAAAGCCGCGCCGTCCCAATGGAGACCCAGCTGGTCGACGATCCTTTCGAGCCGATCGGCGCTGGCGGCGGGCGGCTGCAGCGCCAGTTGCCGCCAGCCGCCGAGGATGGCGCCGGCGGGACCGGGATCGGCGCCGGCCGGGCGCAGGTGCCAGGCATCGCGCAGGGCGGCCGCGTCCTCGGCGCGGCCGGCGAGCCGCATGCTGGCGGCGGCGCAGTTGAGCGCCAGCCGCTGCCGCCAGGCGCCAGCCCAGGCAGGCGGCGCCCGGGCGAGGTCGTCGAGGGCGCTTAGGGCGGCGCCGGCCTGGAAGGCGGCGTCGGCGTCGCTCGGCCTGCTGCCGGCGGCGAGCGCCCAGACCGGCACGGTTGGCGGCGCGGCGAGGCTGGCGGTCGCGGGATCGAGGCGAATCATGATTTGGAGGGTAAAGTGCCGGTGCGCTTTTGGCGATTAATTTCACACCAAAACGCACAGCCTGTCGTGGACATAAAACGAATGATAATGTTGCATTATCAGTCAGTTACGCCTCTCGTCCCTCGCGTGTGACCAAGGCATCGACCTTGCCGCCTCTAGTCTCAAATCAACCCCCATCCTCGAAACCTTCCCCTCCCCGTCATTTCGCGCAAGCTGAGCTCGCCGACAAGGTTGAGTGCGCCCTGCTTCGAGACTTTTAGCCGGTCTCGGATCATGCCTGTGGAGACGATCGGCCGGGAGAGCACGAGCTCGACCAGGTCGGACAACTTTGAGTTGGCGCGGCGTTCACGCAACCGCCGCTCCATCTGGCTTTTCGCGAGCACGAGTCTATCGTGCTCCTTCTCCAGCCAGCGCGGCTTCCTGGATGGCACCGACAAACGCCAACAGGCGGTCGCTCCGCAACCGTGCTCGCCTGCGCTCCCGCGGAATGTTTTTGGCACCGAGATGCAGTGAGGCGAGATGACCCGCGGCGAGCCCTTCCTGCCGCAGCAGCGCGGCCACGAGCAGATGCCCCAGCCAAGCAGCATGCTGCAGCACATCGATCTCGGACCAAGCCTCGAGCAGGATCGCGGCGCGCAGGACCGTGGGCAGTTCCCGGGTGTCAGCGAGCACGCCCTGCCACTCGGCCAGGCGTGCGCTCGAGCACCGCGTCGATCGCCGCAAATTCTTCCGCCAGCGGATCCGACTCGTCCGCCTCGCCCAGTTCGCCGGCCTCCAGATCCGGGCCAAAAGCCCGCTCCCCTTCCCGGCCACCCTCCGCTGGCGCCGCTGAGCCGCCGCGGCCAGCGTCCTCGTCCCAGTCGAGATCGTAGACGAGGCCGTTTTGCGGCTGCCGGCCGATCCCCGAGGCCGGCTTTCCAGCCGCCGGCATCGCTCCGTCTTCCAACACTTTGGTCGAACGAGGGCGCGATGGCGATCGGCATGAGCCGCGCCGCCGTCATGCGCCGCGTGATCCTGCCGCAGGTCGTCCAGCGCATGCTTCCCGCCTTCACCAATCGGGCCGTCGAGGTCGCCAAGGTGACCTCGCTCGCCTCCGTGCTCAGCGTGCATGAATTGATGTACGAGGGTAGGCTGCTTTCCTCGACCTTCTACCGTCCGCTGGAGATCCTCACGGCGGTCGGCGTCATCTACTTCCTCATCATCTATCCGCTCAGCCTTGCCTCGCTTGTTCTTGAGCGACGCATGGCGCGTGCATCTTGAGGCGAGCGATGACCCAAGCCGTGGCCGCACTCAAATGCACCGGGCTGCACAAATCCTTCGGCAAGCTCGACGTGCTCAAGGGCATCGACTTGACAGTGATGCCAGGTGAGCGCCTGGCCATCATCGGCGGAAGTGGTTCGGGCAAATCGACGCTGCTGCGATGCCTCAACTTCATGGAATTGCCGACCCTGGGAACAGTGGAACTAACGGGCGAGCGTGTCGGGCGGCCGCGCGCCAACGGACAGGTCGACTATCCGGAACGCGATCTCTGCGCCGTGCGCCGACGCGTCGGCATGGTGTTCCAGCAGTTCAACCTCTTCCCGCACATGACGGTTCTGCAAAACGTCATGGAAGGGCTGGTCACCGTCGACCGCATGCGGAAATCCGAGGCGCGCGAACGCGCAATCGGTGAGATCGACCGCGTCGGGCTGACCGACAAGATCGAAGTCTATCCCCGCCGCCTCTCGGGCGGTCAGCAGCAGCGGGTGGCCATTGCGCGGGCCCTTGCCATGCAGCCGGAGGTGATGTTGTTCGACGAGCCGACATCCTCGCTCGACCCGGAACTTGTGGGCGAGGTGCTGCGCACCATCCTCGGCCTTGCCGAAGAAGGGCGCACGATGCTGCTCGTCACGCACGAGCTCGGCTTCGCCTACCGCTTCGCCACGCGCGTGCTTTTTCTGGCCGACGGCGTGGTTCACGAGGAAGGGACGGCCGAGGAAATCTTCCGGGCGCCGAAGCACGCCCGGACAAGAGCGTTCATTGACCGCTCCTCGGAATTTTCACTGTGAGGGCCATGATGGGTTACACAAGTGCACAAAGCTACGACGGCGACGTCCGCAACGACAACGCACTGATCTATGTGAACGGAGAGTTCGTCCACCGCGAAAACGCCGTGGTGTCGGTCTTCGATGCCGGTTTCGTGCTCGGTGACGGCGTGTGGGAAGGGTTGCGGCTCGTTAACGGAAAGCTGCTTTCGCTCAACGCGCATCTCGATCGGCTCTTCGAGGGTGCACGCGCCATCAGCCTCGAGATCGGCATGACGCGCGAGGAGGTCACGCGAGCGCTAATGGAGACCTGCGTGAAGAACGGCTTCACCACCGACACGCACATCCGTCTGATGATCACGCGCGGCCGCAAGTCCACTCCGAACCAGGATCCGCGCTTCACGCTGGGGGGAGCGACCGTGGTCATCGTGGCGGAGATCAAGCGGCCGCGCGGCCAGTTCGCGGAAGCGGGGCTGAAACTGTTCACATCGACCTTCCGCTGCTCGTCGCCCGACGCGTTCGACTTGCGGCTCAATTCGCACAGCCGTCTCAATCTCATCCAGGCGCTGGTCCAGGCGATCGCGGCCGGCGCTGACGAGGCGTTGATGCTCGACCCGCAAGGGTTCGTCGCAAGCTGCAACTCCACGAATTTCTTCATCGTGCGCAAGGGCGAACTGTGGACGTCGCGCGGGCTTTACAGCTTCAACGGCATCACGCGTTCCCACATCGTCCGGCTTTTCGGCGAACATTGCGGGCCGTCTTTCGAGAAGGATTTCACGCTCGTCCAGGCCTACTCGGCCGACGAAGCCTTCGTCACCGGCACTCTGGGCGGGGTCACGCCGGTTGCACACGTCGACGGGCATATGATCGGTGACGGCAAGCCAGGGCCTTTGACGCGCGAGATTTCCCGAATCTACTGGGAGCACGCCGACGCGAACCGCCTGGACTGACGACCGAAGTTCGTGCTCTGCGAAGCACAGCTCGAAGACCGTGTCGCCGGCGGCGACCAAGAGGCGAACGTTGCGCTGGATGCCTTCGACCGTGGCTTCGTCGGCTTTAGATCTCGGTGGACAGGACTGCGAAACGAAGCAGACGCGCCGGGGTGTCCACCGGGCGGAGTGGCCGGGCATGAACATCGTTCAGAATCGCAACGCGATGCTCGTGCGGCACGAGGGTTGGTACTGGATCTTCGCCATCGACCGTTTCGGCTATGTGCGGCAACTTCGGAGGCATCACTGCTTCTTGGGTTCGCTGCCGACCGCTATTGCCGATGCTTGACCATCGTGCCGCCGCCGGTCGCCTGGTCGGTAGGGAAAACCTCGACGCGCGCCACGTCCACGAAGACCGGGAGATCGATCACGTCGCTGACGATCTGCGCGATGTGTTCCGGCTGTATCGGGCGGTAGTCGTCGTAAAGAAGGGCCGCCGCCTGATGGTCCGGTATAGACGTCCGGTAGAGTTGTGTCTGGACACGGCCCGGCACGATTTCGCTGATACGAACCGACGTACCGAGCAAGTCGCAGCGCAGATTGTCGCAAAACAGGCTTAGGCCCGCCTTGGAGGGGCCGTAGGCAGCCATGGAAGGATATGGCGCCTGGCCACCGCTTGAGCCGATGAAGACAAGGTGGCCGCGCTTGCGCGTCACCATCCCAGGCAGGAAGGCTCGGGTCAGGTGCATCGGGGCTTTCAGATTGACGTCGATCATGGCGTCGATCTCAGCGGGATCGATTTCGTGAAAAGCCGCGCGACTGGAGAGAATGCCTGCGTTGTTGACGAGGATATCGACTTCGACGCCGCCCAAGGCATTGACGATTGCCCAGGTGTCGCGGACGTCCGCGATGACCGGAACCGCGCCGCTGAGGCTGGCGAGTTCGCTCAACTGACTTTCGTTGCGCCCGACCGCATGAACGACAAGGCCACGTTCCCTCAAGCGCAGAACTATGGACCGGCCGATCCCGCTGGTCGCGCCCGTGACGAGCGCGGTGCGGTAGGGTGAGTTCTCAGACATAAATGTAGCCTCCGCTGACGACGACGTTCTCGCCGGTCGCGTAAGTGTTGCGGTGGCTTGCCATCATGACGATCCATTCGGCCATTTCCTTCGGCTCAGCGGCTCGGCCGAGGGCACTCGCCCTGGCCAGTTCCGACAGGAATCCGAGTTCCTTCGCCCTATCAGTCGCGAAGCCGGCTGGCGCGACGGAATTGACGAGGATTTGATCGTTTGCGCATTCTTCGGCGAAGGATTTGGTCAGACTGACGACAGCCGCCTTGGTGGCCGCGTAATGGGCGTTTTGCGGATGCGCTTTGAAGGCGTCGACCGAGGTGACGTTGACGATGCGCCCGGTCACCTCAGGTGGACTCACATATTGGCGCATATGCCTGACTGCCGCGACCATCATATGGTAGGTGCCCTTGATGTTGACGGCGTTCTCGAGGTCCCATTCATCGTCGGTGATGTCGAGGATCGGCTTGCGCGGATAGATCGCCGCGCTGTTGACCAGCGCATGGACACGGCCGAGCTTGCCCGCGATCTCGTTGAATCCGGTGTGGCCGGTCTCGGCCCTCGAAATGTCGGCGCATGCGGTGGCGACGTCGGCGCCCTGCCCGGCGAGGTCTTCGGCAGCCTTGGCCAGCAAATCACCATTCCTGTCGACCAGCCCTAGCTTGCCGACGCCATGCTCGATCATCAGTCTGGCTGTCGCGAGCCCAAGGCCGGAAGCGCCACCGACGATCACAACAGTCTGGTCCTTCATACCATCTCCGGGCTTTCGGTAATGCGATGCTATTGGTATGATATCACTTATATGTTAACTTCTCAAATCTCAAGCGATATCCGAGCAGCGCATGATACCTCGCCTCTCTCAAGCACGCCGACGGCCCGAAAACGCTTTCTTCGAGCGCTTGGTGGAAACGGGCTTCCGTGGCGAAACTGAAACGAGAAGCGACAACCGGACGGTGTTCTCAACAGACAACTCGATCTATCAGGTTCAGCCGGCGGGTATTGTGTTTCCTCGCGGAACGGACGACCTGAAAGTCGTTGCCGGCTTGCTGAGCCGGCCGGAATTTGCGCACGCCGCCATCTCGGTTCGCGGCGGTGGCACCGGCACCAACGGCCAGTCGCTGACAGCCGGAATCGTCGTCGACTGCTCCCGACATATGAACCGGATACTCGACATCGATCCGATCCGTCGCGTCGCCCGAGTCGAATGTGGCGTCGTCAAGGACCAGCTCAACCGGGCGCTGGAGCCGTACGGACTGTTCTTCGCTCCGGAATTGTCGACCTCGAATCGGGCGACGATCGGCGGCATGATCTCGACCGACGCGAGCGGCCAGGGTTCCTGCATCTACGGCAAGACCAGCAACCACGTGCTCGGCCTGCGGGTGGTTCTGACGGACGGCACCGACTGGTGGTCGCGGCCGCTCAAGAGGGCGGAACTGGAGAACGTGCAGCGCCGCAGCGACCGGATAGGAGAAATCCACCGGGTTCTCGACCGGATCGAACGCGAGAGGAGGCTGTTGATCGCCCAAACCTTCCCGAAGCTGAACCGCTTCATGACGGGCTACGATCTCGCGCACCTCAGGCGCGCGGACGGCCGCTTCGATCTCAACGCCACGCTGTGCGGCTCTGAGGGAACGCTGGCGATGATCGCTGAGGCGGAACTGAACCTGCTGCCGATTCCGGCCTGCTCGGCTCTCATCAACATTCGCTACGACAATTTCAACACCGCGCTGGAAGACGCCCGCAACCTCATCGCGCTGAGGGGTGGCTTCGGTGGAGACGGTGGACGAAAAGGTGCTGCGCCTTGCCAAGGGCGACGCGGCCTGGGCGGAGATTGCACACTTCTTTCCCGACGACGCTTCCGGCCCCGCGAATGGCATCAATATCGTCGAGGTGTTAACTGACGACCCAACCGAACTCTCTCGCAAGCTTTCCGAGATCGTGTCCCGGCTGGGTGCCAGCTTTCAGCTCGGCCGCGGCGGCTACACGGTGACGCGCGAAAGAAACGAGATCGAGGCGATCTGGACGATGCGCAAACGGGCGGTCGGCCTGCTCGGCAATGTCGAGGGACCGGTGCGGCCGGTCGCCTTTGTCGAGGATACCGCGGTGCCACCGGAAAATCTCGCCGCCTATATCCGCGAGTTTCGTTCAATCCTGGACGGCGAGGGCGTCGACTACGGCATGTTCGGTCATGTCGATGCTGGCGTGCTGCACGTGCGTCCGGCGCTCGACCTCACGCGGGATGATCATGTTCAGCTCGTGCGGCGTATCAGCGACAGGGTGGTGGCGCTGGCGCGCAAATATGGCGGGGTGTTGTGGGGAGAGCATGGCAAAGGCGCGCGTTCCGAATACGTACCCGAATTCTTCGGCGATCTTTATCCCGGCCTACAGGAGATCAAGCGTGTCTTCGACCCTCGTAACCAGCTCAATCCCGGCAAGATCGCCGCGCCTGGCACGAGCCCGCTTCTCAAGATCGACGAGGTCCCGCTGCGTGGCGACTTCGACCGCGTCATCGGCAATGAAATTCGCGCGGCATTCGACAACGCCGCCTATTGCAACGGCAACGGTGCCTGCTTCGATTTTGACGAGAAGAGCGTGATGTGTCCCTCCTACAAGGGTACGCGCGACCGGCGTTTCTCGCCTAAGGGCCGCGCCTCACTAATGCGCGAATGGTTGCGCCTGCTTGCCTTGCAAGGCCTGGATCCTCGCGCCGAGGCGCAACTTCTGCGGCGTACGAACCCGCTTGCCCGGATTGTCGCCCGGACCTGGAATTCCGTGAACCCTGCCAATCGCCGTGACTTCTCCCACGAGGTGCGCGCGGCCATGGACACGTGCCTGGCCTGCAAGGCCTGCTCAGGCCAGTGCCCCGTCAAGGTAAGCGTGCCGGCCTTCCGCGCGAAATTCCTTGAGCTGTATTATGGGCGCTATCTGCGGCCGCTGAAGGACCCGATCGTGGCGGCGATCGAGACGACGCTGCCGTGGATGGCGCGGCTAAAGCCCCTCTACAACGCCTTCGTCGGCTCCGCCGCCGGCGGGGCGATCATGCGGCTCGTGGGCCTGACGGCGCTGCCGGTCATGCCGCCCGTCTCGCTCGCACGTGAACTGGCGCGGAGAGGCATCGGCGTCGCGACACAGGAGCACCTGCTGCGGCTGCCCCCGGAAGAGCGCGCCCGCACGGTGGTCTTCGTGGCGGATGCGTTCACCTCGCATTTCGATCCGCAGGTCGTGCTCGACACGGTCGATCTGGCAAGGAGAATGGGATTCGCGCCGCTGCTGTTGGCCGCCTGGCACAACGGCAAGGCACTCCACGTCCATGGCTATCTGGGCGCGTTCGAAAAAATTGCAGCCAAGACGGCCCGCCATCTGGACGACCTGGCCGACACCGGTGTCACGCTGGTCGGCATCGATCCTTCGATGACGCTGACCTACCGCAGCGAATATGCAACTGCCCCCTCCACACGGACCCGCGCAAGGGTGTTACTGCCTCAAGAATGGTTGGCCGCCAATCTGGACCGGCTGGAGCCGGCACAAGATGTCGCAGACGATAGCGTCTTCAAGCTGATGGCACATTGTACGAAGCGCACCAACGTGTACCATCAGCGCAAGGCCAGTGGTCCGCGGTTTTCGGCAAGCTCGGCATCCGCCTCACATTGGCCGAGATCGGTTGCTGCGGTATGGCCGGCACCTTCGGGCACGAGGTGCGCAACCGCGCGCTTTCGGAGACGATCTATACCATGAGCTGGGCCGCTGAGCTCGCCACGGCTGGGCAAAATGAGGTGCTGATGGCAACCGGCTACTCCTGCAGATCGCAGGCCAAGCAGATCAGCGGGCGCTCGACTCCTCATCCAATCCAGGTCATCAACGCCAGGATCACCGACAGCAAAGGTGGCTGATCTGCCAGCTAGCATGATATGTGATATGTGCTAGATTGGCGCGTACCGAAATCGACGCTTGGAGGATTGGCTTTGGCAATCATAGCGCAACGCGGCAACCTCGCAGAAATCGTCGCGGCGCAACTCACCTCGCGCATCGATTCGGGTCTATATACGCCCGGCGAGAAGATACCGTCGAGTGCCCAGCTTTGCGAGGAATTCGGTGTCAGCCGCACAGTGATCCGTGAAGCCCTGACCTCGCTCAAGATCGGCGGCCGCGTCACGGCACGCCAGGGGGCCGGCGTCTACGTCACCGAAAAGGACGCCAAGACACTCCATTTCGAGATCAGCCGCATCGACGATATCCGCTCGGCCATGCAGATCCTGGAACTGAGGCTGGGGGTCGAGATGCAGTCCGTGGCGCTGGCCGCGGCGCGGCGAACTCCGGAGGCCCTGGCTGAGATCGCCAGAGCCTACGATCATCTGGACAGGTTGGAAACGGACGATGTTGAGGTCGAGGCGCGGGCCGATTTCGACTTCCATCTTGCCATTGCCAAGGCGACGCGCAATCCGCACTTTCAGCATTTCCTCGAAGCCGTCTTCGCCGAGATCAATTTCGACCTTGTGCTGAAGCACCGCCAGTCGGCCCGCGCGCATCAAGCTTATCTGAAGAAGATCAATCGCGAACACTCGGCCATCCTCGCCTCCATAACACAAGGCGATGCCAAAGCGGCCAGGAACGCGCTCGTGGCCCATCTGGAAGAGAGCCTGAACCGCTATCGCGCCATGCTCGACGAGCCGGCGAGCGCGATGTCGGGGGATTGAGGAGGTCGGTGCCGGCCTTTTGCCGGCGCCTCCGGCTGCGGCTACCTACCTTGTGCGATCGCCTGCTCGCGGATCTGCGTCAGGCTCATCTTCGGCGTCAGCGCCTCCGGATCGATCCGGATCTCGATGAGTGCCGGCTTTCTGGACGCCTCACAACACTTGAATGCCTCGGCGAAGTCTTCCGTCTTTTCCACCGTTTCGCCATGCAGTCCGTAGGAGCGGGCCAGCGCCGCAAAATCCGGGTTGGTTAGCCGCGTGCCCGAAACGCGGCCGGGATAGTTGCGCTCCTGGTGCATGCGGATCGTGCCGTACATGCCGTTGTTGATGACGAGGAAGATCACGCGCGCATCGTAGTGCATGGCGGTCGCCAGTTCCTGACCGTTCATCAGGAAGCAGCCGTCGCCGGCGAAGGCCACGACTTCACGCCCCGGTGCGGTGAGCTTGGCGGCGATCGCCGCGGGCACGCCGTAGCCCATGGAGCCATTGGTTGGGCCGAGCTGCGTGCGGAATGTGCGGTACTGATAGAACCGGTGCGCCCAAGCGGAATAGTTGCCCGCACCCGTCGTCAGGATCGCGTCGGGCGCGAGATGGCCACGCAGCCATTCCATGATCTCGCCCATCTGCACCGGACCGGGAATTTTCGGGTGCCTCAGGTTGTCGAGATAGTCGGCGTGAGCTGCCTCGGTCCATGCCTTCCGGACGGGAGGGGTCGCTGGTTTCAGACGACGCGCCTGGGACAGGAACCCGGCGACGCTGGCGTTGACGGGCAGAGCCGCGTGGTAGACGCGCCCAAGTTCCTCGGCACCGGGATGGACATGAATGAAGGTCTGCTTCGGCACCGGAATGTCGATCAGCGTGTAGCCGCCGGTCGTCATTTCGCCGAGCCGCGCGCCGATGGAGATGAGGACATCGCTGTCCTTCATTCGCTGGATCAGCTTCGGCCCGGCGGCGAGGCCGAGGTCGCCTGCGTAGTTCGGGTGAGTGTTGTCGAACAGGTCCTGGCAGCGGAACGAGGCCGCGACGGGCAGGCAGAAGGCTTCCGAGAAGGCCTTGAGGTCCGCGACCGCTTGGGCGGTCCAGCCGCCTCCTCCGGCGACAAGCATCGGCCGCTCCGCCTTGGCAAGCACCGACATCAGTTCCTCAAGCTGCGGCTCGCCCGCGTAGGCTTCGACGCGCTTGTAGGCCGGCACGTCATCGGCCGTCACCTGATCGGTGAGCATGTCTTCAGGCAGCGCCACGACCACGGGACCGGGTCGGCCGTTGACGGCGCGATGAAACGCCTGGCTGATCAATTCGGGAATGCGCGCCGCGTCCTCGATCTCGACCACCCATTTCGCCATCTGACCGTACATGCGGCGGTAGTCCATTTCCTGGAAAGCCTCGCGCTCCATCTGGTCGCGCGCCACTTGGCCGACGAACAGGATCATCGGCGTGGAATCCTGGAAGGCGGTATGCACGCCTACCGAGGCGTTGGTCGCACCCGGGCCGCGCGTTACGAAGCAGATGCCGGGCTTGCCGGTCAGCTTGCCATAGGCTTCGGCCATGTACGCCGCCCCGCCTTCCTGCCGGCACACGATGAGTTCGATGGCATCGGCGGCATCGTGCAGCGCGTCGAGCACATCGAGATAGCTTTCGCCGGGCACGCAGAACGCGCGCTCTACACCGTGGATGCGCAACTGATCGATCAGTACCTGTCCGCCGCTGCGGCTTCCACACTCAGTTTTCATCGTCTTGACCCGTGTTTGAGTTAGATGACCGCGTCTTCGAGGAAAGGCCGATTAGCGACCACGCGTTCGAAGCCGAATGGCGAAAGATCGAGGGTCCGGAACCCGCCATAAGTGATGAGTTCGCTCAGGCCCCGGCCCATGGCCGGCGCCTGCTGCAGTCCATGGCCGGAAAAACCGTTGGCGAAGAGGAAGTTCCCCACCTCGGTATGTGGGCCGAGGATGACGTTGTGGTCGAGCGTGCAGTAGTCATAGTGCCCGGCCCAGGCATTCACGACCTTGATCGCCTCGAAGGCGGGCACCCGGTTGGCGAGGATCGGCCAGATTTCGTCCTCGAACTCGTCGTGCATGACCGCGAAATCGTTAGGATCCACTTCCGGGTCGTGCTTGGGATAGGTGCCCATCAGGTAGAATTTGCCCTCGGGGCGGAAGAACACGCCGGTCGGGTCGATGGTAAGCCCCACCTTTCCTTCGAGCGGCGTACGGCAGTCGACCACGAAGAGCGAACGCCGGCGCGGCTCGACGGGAATGTCGAGGCCGGCCATGCGGGCGACCTTCTTGCCGTTGGTGCCGGACGTGTTCACGAGCGTGCCGCAGCCGATCGTCTGGCCGCTTTTCGTGGTTACCGAGACGATGCAGTCGCCGGCACGGTTCACCGCCACGACTTCGTCCTCGATATATTCGACGCCAAGGGCGCGGGCCTTTCTGCGAAAGCCCTGCATCAGCGCCGAACTGTCGAACCAGCCTTCGCCGCGCTCGCCGTAGCTCCCGAGTGACAGACCGTCGAGGTTGAGCCAGGGGAAGCGGCGGCCGAGCGTGTCGACGTCGAACAACGTCACCTCCGCCCCGCACGCCGCCTGCGTTGCATGGTTGCGACGTAACACCTCGCTGCCCCGCTCGTCCTCGGCAAGGAACAGGTAGCCGTTCTCGTGGAAGCCGATTTCCGGAGTGTCGTCGTCGACCGCGACGTTCTCCTTGAAACTGCGGATGAACTGCGTCCCGAATTGCGAGACCTGGACGTTGATCGCGTTGGAGAACTGATGGCGGATCGAGCTCGAGGACAGCGCGGTCGCTGAGCGCTGGAAGGTCCAGTCTTTCTCGACCACCAGCACCGAGCCCTTGAAATCCGGATTCGTCGCCAGGAAATAGGCCGTCGCGCTGCCGACCACGGCGCCGCCGACGATCACGACATCGTAGGATGCCTTGGATGCCTGCATGACAGCGCTCACTTCTGCTCGTCGTCGTCGGGATGGCCGAGGGCACAGAAGAAGCCGCCCTGAAAACGAATCGCGGGATCGTTCGGATCGCCCTGGGGAGTACTGGCGATTACTTTCTCGCGATAATCGTCCGCGCTGTCCTGCGGCTTGTAGCCGAGGATGCTGGCCGTGCGATTGTCCCAGAAGGACTCACTGTTGTTCGACATGCCGTAAGCGATCATGAAGCCGACCCGCGGAGCTGACAGGCTCCTTTCGACCAGTTGGCGGCAGTCGCGATAGGAAAGCCATGTTATCAGATGGCGGCGATCTGCCGGCTCCGGATAAGACGAACCGATGCGCAGGCAGATGGTTTCGATGCCGAACTTGTCGAAATAAAATCGCCCGAGATTCTCCACGAAGGTCTTGGACACGCCATAGAGGCTGTCCGGCCGCGTCGGCACATTGGCGTCGATTGTTTCCGTGCGCTCATAATAGCCGATGGCATGCACCGAGCTGGCATAGACGATGCGCTTCACGCCATGGCGCCGCGCCGCCTCATAGACGTTGTAGGTGCCGATGATGTTGTTGTTGAGGATGGCCTTCCACGGCGCTTCCAGGCCCTGCCCGCCCATGTGAACGATGGCGTCGCATCCCTTCACAGCCGCCGACACGGCCTCGAAATCCGAAAGATCCGCTGGCGCGTCTTCCTCGTGCGGGGCGAGGTTTTCGCAAGGTCCGAGCGAGGAAAGGCGCACGACCTTGCCGAGCTGCGTTCCCGATTTCCTGAGCTCCGTTCCGAGCGCACCCGCGGCGCCGGTGAGCAGGGTTCGTTGAAAATCCGTCATGGGCTCTTCTTTCCGTTATCGGAGCCGCGCCAGCGCATCGGCGACACGTTCGGCGGCGGCGGTCAGATTGTCGCTCGACGTCGCAAAGGACAGGCGGATGTAGGGTTCGATGCCGAACGCTGCCCCCGGCACCGTTGCGACCTTGCCCGCTTTCAGGAGGTAGGATGCCAGTTCCGCGTCATTGGCAATCGTCGTTCCGTCGGGAGTGGTCTTGCCTATGTGGGGTTCGCATTTAGGGAACAGGTAGAAGGCTCCGTCAGGCGCCCGCACTTCCAAGCCCGGGATGGCTCCGAAACTCTTCGTCACCAGCGCGCCGCGCACCTTGTATTCCTCGACAGCCTTGCTGACGAAGTCCTGTGGGCCATTGAGCGCCGCAACGGCGGCGGCCTGAGTGATCGACGACGGGCAAGTCGTGCTCTGCGACTGGAGCTTGTTCAGCACCTTGGTCAGGCTTTTTGGCCCGGCGGCATAACCCAGCCGCCAGCCGGTCATGGCGTAAGCCTTGGAGACGCCGTTGACAATTAGCGTTCGCTCGCGCAAGTCGGGGCAGGCTGCCGCGAACGAGGCGAACGGTACTTCGCCGCATACAATATGCTCGTAGATCTCGTCCGACATGATGGCAACGCGCGGATGCCGCGTCAGAACCGCGCCGAGCGCCCTCAGTTCCTCGGCGCTGTAGATCGCCCCGGTTGGATTAGACGGCGAGTTGAACAGGAACCACCGCGTCTTCGGCGTGATGGCAGCCTCCAACCGTTCCGGCGCGAGCTTGAAGGCATCCTCGACGCCGCAGCAAACGATTTTCGGCACGCCGCCATGCAGGATGATGATGTCGGTGTAAGACACCCAATAGGGTGCCGGGACGATCACCTCGTCGCCAGGCTCCAGCGTGCCGAGGAAAGCGTTGAACAAGATCTGCTTGGCGCCGTTGCCGATGGAGATCTCGTCGATCGCATAGTCCAGCCCGTTCTCGCGCTTGAACTTGGCAACGATCGCCTCGCGCAGCTCTGGAAGCCCGTCCGGTCCGGTATAGCGTGTCACGCCGCGCCGCATTGCGTCGATGGCGGCCTGAACCACATGGGCAGGCGTATCGAAATCCGGCTCGCCGAGCGACAGGTCGACGACGCTTTCCCCCTTGGCGCGCATCGCCTTGGCTGTCATGGACACCGCCATTGAGGGCGACGATTTGATCGTCGCGGCCCGCTTGCTCTCAAAAGCGATCATGTTCATCCTTTTGGCTTCCGTATGCTGGCCTTGCCGTGGATTTCGACCTGTTCGCCGGTGAGGTAGCCGTGCTTGAGGTCGTGCTCGAGCGCCGCCGCCGGACGCTTCGCGGGATCACCGAAGCCGCCGCCGCCCGGAAGCTGGAGCACCAGACGACGCGCCGGCGGCACGAATTGCAGGCCCTTGCCGCGCAGGACCGTTCCGTCGTCGAGCGATACCGATCCCGGCGCACCGTCCTTGCCGCCGTCGCGACCCCGGGCCGGATGGTTGAGGCGGTCGAACATGGCCGAAAAACGGAAACCGTAGCCGTCGGCCGCCGCGATCTCGATGGTCTGGCCGAGGCCGCCGCGATACTCGCCGGCGCCACCCGAACCCTCTCGCAGTTCTTTGCGCCAGACGATAATGGGGCCGACATTCTCGGTCGCCTCGATCGGCATGGTGTGGACGCCGCTCGGAAACGCCGTGGCGTTCAGCCCGTCGAGCGTGGGGCGCGCGCCGGAACCGCCGGAGTTGAACATCAGGATCTCTGCGCCGGAACCACCGATCTCATCCGATAGCGGCCGCACACTCATGTGCAGGTTCCAGAGCGCGCTCGCGCCTTCGGCTGGCGCCCTGCCGGGCAGCGCCTGATGCAATGCGCCGAGCACGAGATCCGGCACGAAATGGCCAAGCACGTGGCGCACGGCCACTGGCGCCGGGCGCTTGGCATTGAGGATACAACCTTCCGGCGCGACGATGTCGAACGGCGCCAGCGAGGCAGCATTGTTCGGAATTTCAGGCGCCACGACGCATTTGATGCCGTAGCAGGCATAGGCCTTGGCATAGACGAGCGGCACGTTGATGCCGAATTTGCTCATACCCGAGGTGCCGTCGAGATCGACCAGCACTCCATCGGGGCCGATTGTCAATTTCGCCTGCAGGTGAACCGGTTCGTCATAGCCGTCGAGGTCGAGGCCATAGGACCAGCTTCCATGCGGCAGCGCACGCAACCGCTCCAGCGTCGCCTCGCGGCTGTGTTTCAGGATGAAGCCGCCGATTTGTGAGAGATCCGCAAGGTTGAATTCCGTCAGCATGTCGGTGAGGCGGCGGTGGCCAGTTTCGTTGCAAGCTGCGAGCGCATGGAAATCGCCCACCACCTTGTCGCTCTCGCGTACATTGTTGCGGACGATGTGGACGAGGGTCCGGTTGAGCTCCCCGCGCTCGAAGAACTTCATGATCGGGATGAACAGGCCTTCCTCATAGACCTCGCGTGCGTCCGGCCCGAAGCCGCGCCCGCCGACATCGACCACATGGGCCGTTGATGCGAAGTGGCCGACCAACCTGCCGTGATGGAAGGAGGGTGTCACGACGGTGATGTCGTGCAGGTGGCCGGTGCCCTTCCAGGGATCGTTGGTGATGTAGACGTCGCCCTCGAAGATGTTCTCGGGGCCGATGTCGCGGATGAAGTGGGCGACCGATTCGGCCATGGCGTTAACGTGGCCTGGCGTGCCGGTGACTGCCTGGGCGAGCATGCGGCCTTCAAGGTCGAAGACGCCGGCGGACAAATCGCCCGCCTCCCGGACTGAGGTGGAGAAAGCGGTACGGATCAGCGTTTGCGCCTGCTCCTCGACCACCGAGATCAGCCGGTTCCACATCACCTGCATGTGGATGTCGATCATGGACTGGTTCATGTTCCGGTCCTCATGTGCGGGTGGCCAGGATACAGCCGTCGTTCTGGATGACGGCCCTGAAGGAGGCAGTGAGCACCGTCGAGGTCTCGCGCTCGACGATAACGGCGGGCCCTTTGACGACATCGCCGGGGTTGAGCGCCGAGCGGTCGTGAATGCCGGCCTCGAGATAGGCCCTCTGCGCGGCCTCGAACAGGCGCCGGGTCTTCGTCGGGGCGACAACGGAGCCCTCGGAAACTGGCTCGACACGGGCGACAGGTGGAAGCGGTGAGCTGACCTTGACCGACCAGCTGACGATCTCGACGTCAAGACCTTCGATGGCGCGACCGAAGACGCGCTCATATTCCTCTCCGAACAGTGCGCCTATGCGGGCGGCGCTGTCGGCGTCGAAGCGGGCAAGCGGCAGGGCGACTGGAATGTCCCATCCCTGTCCGACATAGCGCATGAACACGCTACGTTTGATCACAGGTTCGCGATCATCGATCCCCCCGGCGACGAACCCTGCGGCCTCGGCCTCCATCGCCTCCATCAGGCGGTTCGCCGCCGACGCATCGAATTGCGACAGACGGAATACCGAACTGCGGACCGCTTCATAACCGAAGGGCGCCCTGAGGAAGCCGATGGCAGAGCCGACGCCGGCACCAGGCGGCACCAGAAAGCTGGAAATACCCATCTTCTCGCAGAGCCGGGCGGCATGTAGCGGGCCGGCACCGCCGAAGGTGATCATAGTGAAATCGGAGATGTCCTTGCCGTTCTCCACGGCGTGGACCCGGCCGGCATTGGCCATGTTCTCGTCCACCATCTCGCAGGTGCCGTAGGCGGCCGCTTCCGCATCGAGCCCGATCACGGCGCCGATGTCGACGCGCATTGCCTTGCGACTCGCCTCGGCGGACAGTGTGATCGCCCCGCCGGCGAAATTGTCCGGATCGAGCTTGCCGAGCATCAGGTCGGCATCGGTCACTGTCGGATGCGCGCCGCCGCGCTGATAGCAAGCCGGCCCCGGCTCGGAGCCGGCGCTGTGTGGACCAACGCGAATCTGGCGCATGCCGTCGACCCCGGCGATGGAGCCGCCGCCGGCGCCGATCTCGACCATCTCCACCACCGGAATGGAGATCGGCATGCCTGAGCCCTTGCGAAAGCGATAGGTGCGCGCGACCTCGAAGGTCTTCGCGGTATTGGGAACTTGCTTCTCGATCAGGCAGATTTTCGCCGTCGTGCCGCCCATGTCGTAGGAAAGCACCGCGTCGAGGCCGTGATGGCGGGCGATATCGGCGGCGAAAATCGCGCCGCCCGCAGGGCCGGATTCCACCAGCCGCACCGGAAACTCCGAGGCGCTTTCAACCGAGACGATTCCGCCGCCGGAATGGATCATGAAAACCGGACAGCCGACGCCGATCTCCTTGAGGGAGACGACGAGGCGGTCGAGATAGGATTTGATCGCCGGCTTCACGTAGGCGTTGGCGCATACGGTGTTGAAGCGCTCGAACTCCCGCATTTGCGGCGAGACCTCCGAAGAGATCGAGACGGAAAGCGCCGGCAACCGCTTTAGCAGCGCGTCCCTCACCCGCCTTTCATGGCCGCCGTTGGCATAGGCATGGATGAAGCCGATCGCCGCGCTTTCATAGCCGCCCGCTGCGATGCGTTCGGCCACAACATCGACGGATGCGTCGTCGAGCGGCAGCAGCACCTTGCCGGAGGCATCCATTCGCTCGCGCACGACGAAGCGGTCCGCGCGTTCGATCAGCGCGGGCGGAAGAGCAATATTCAGGTCGTACTGCTCGAAGCGGTTTTCGGTGCGCATTTCCAGCACATCGCGAAAACCTTCGGTGGTGACGAACGCCGTCCTGGCCCCGCGCCGTTCGATCAACGCGTTCGTGGCGAGCGTGGTGCCGTGGATGAGGATATCGATCTGCGACAGCTCGATGCCAGCCATCTCCGCCACCACCTGCACGCCTTTCAGGATCGCGCGCTCTGGCGCTGCGTAGTCGGTCAGTATCTTGGTGGAATGCAGCGCTCCATCGAGATCGAGCGCGATGTCGGTGAAAGTTCCGCCAATGTCCACGCCGACACGACAATTTCCTCCCGCGGGTACCGACATTCTCATCTCCTAAATGCCTTTGAGAGCAAGCGGTCCTCGCTCAACCCCAGCCTGCGCGATGCTCCAAGGCACTGACATCTATTACTTTTTCTTATCTAGCGCGGAGCGAAATAATTCCGCTTGACGTTCTTTCGATATAGCACTTATCATATATGTGTCAACTTAAAAGGGGCAACGTTCCTCGCGATCCGACCAAGCGGAGAGAAGCTCCAAGGGCGGAGGATCAGGCCGAAAACGGCCGACCCGAAAAGGAAAGATATTCGGAGTGCGGGCCGAACCCGCACCCAAAACGGATCCAACAAGGATGTCTCCTAACAGAGGGAAGGTTCAAATGAATCGCTTACGCAAATATCTCGCTGCCGCCGCGGTAGCGTCCTCCATGTTCGCGGCACAGGCCTTGGCGGCCGACGCCATCAAGATCGGGGTTGCGGGTCCGATGACAGGGGCCAACGCCACCTTCGGCGAACAGATTTGGACGGGTGTCTCCACCTACGTCAATGAAGTGAACACGTCCGGCGGCATCGACGGCAGGCAGATCGAGCTCGTGAAGGGCGACGACGCATGTGAGCCCGGTGGCGGTCGCCAACCGCCTCGTGGATCAGGACAAGGTCCAGGCGGTGGTCGGCCATTTCTGCTCGTCCAGCACCATCCCTGCGTCGGAAATCTACAACGACGCCGGCATATTGACGATCACGCCTGCATCCACAAACCCGATCGTCACTGACCGCGGCCTCGAAACGATGTTCCGCACCTCCTGCGGCCGCGACGACCAGCAGGCGGTGGTCGCCGGCTCGTACATTCTCGACACGCTAAAGCTCGACAGGATCGCGCTGATCCATGACAAGGATACCTATGGTCAGGGCCTGGTCGACGCGCTCAAGCGGGCACTTGCCGAAAAGGGCGTCGAGCCGGTGCTGTATGAAGGCCTCACCCGTGGTGAGCGCGACTTCAACGCGCTTGTCACCAAGATCAAGAGCTCCGGCGCGCAGGCAGTCTACTTCGGCGGCCTCATCCCGGAGGCAGGCCCGCTCATCGCCAAATCCACGAGCAGGGCCTCGATGTGAAATTCGTTAGCGGTGACGCACTCGCCCAAAAGGAAATTGTCACCGCCGCCGGCGGCGCGCAGAACCTCAAGAACGTCTACTACTCGTCCGCAGCAGACCCAAAGGAAGACCCGGCTGCCGCCGAAGCACAGGATGCGCTGAAGAAGGCCAACGTGCCTCTCGACAACTACACGCTCTTCGGTTTCGCCAGCGCCCAGGCCATCGTCGCGGCGCTGCAGGGAACCAAGAACGGCAGCATCGACGACCAGCTCAAATGGCTGCAGTCCAACTCGGTCAAGTCGGCTGTTGGCGACCTCGCCTGGAATGAGAAAGGCGACGTCAAGGACTTCAAGTTCGTCTTCTATACCTTCGACGACAAGGGCGATCCGGCCCGCGCAAACTGACGGAATTGAACCCTGCCGGTCGGGCTTTGTTCGGCCGGCTCCTGCATGCCCATGAACAAAGGGGGCCGCAGTGGACTTCTACATCCTGGCGCAGCAATTGGTGAATGGCATCACGCTGGGCACCATCTATGGGCTGATCGCCGTCGGCTACACCATGGTCTACGGCGTCATCCGCATGATCAATTTCGCCCATGGCGACGTCTACATGGTGTCAGCCTATATTGCAGCTATCACGCTTGCGGTGCTCCACTTCTTCGGTGTCCAGTCCGTTCCATTCGCACTCATCTCGATTCTGATCATCACCTGCGCCGTCACGGGCGTCTACGGCTGGACGATCGAGCGTGTCGCCTATCGGCGTTGCGCGGGTCAACGAAGCTTGCGCCCTTGATCTCGGCCATCGGCATTTCGCTGATGCTACAGAGCTATGTGCAGGTGGCGCAGGGCGCGCGCGACCAGGACGTTCCGCTGCTGATCCAGGGTGCCTTCCGTTTTGGAGATGGCGCTCACTTCGTGCAGATCACCTATATGCAGACGGTGATCCTCATCGCCTCGCTCGTCGCCGTGGCGCTTCTGACCTATCTCATCAACCACACGCGCATCGGCCGCGAGTGCCGGGCCACCCAGCAAAACCGCCACATCTCCGCGGTGCTGGGTGTAAACACCGACCGCACGATCTCCACCGTCTTCGTTATCGGCGCCGCGACGGCAGCCGTCGGCGGCGTGCTCGTCACCTTCAACTACGGCTCGTTCAACTTCTTTATCGGCTTCGTGATGGGTATCAAGGCCTTCACGGCAGCTGTCCTTGGGGAGCATGAGGATTTGTGGGGCGGGCTGGAACGAAGTATGTCGTCACCGTTGAATTTTGACGGGGCCGGCGGATGTGAAAAGGGCAAAACGGGCAGCGACGAAAACTGCCGGAGAGGCGGCAGCCTCGGAGGATGAGATTTCCATCCTGCAATTCCGCATCTGGCTGAAGGACGTGAGCCCCATGGTGTGGCGTAGGGTTCAGGTTCCCTCGACGATGACGCTACGCGAGTTTCATGGCGTCCTTCAGGTCGCGATGGGATGGGAAGGCATACACCTTTACCAGTTCGTCATTCACACGGTGCGGTACGGCTCGTGGGAGGCGGGTGCCCGCTTTCCGGCTATCCCACTTGGCAATTTGCAACTGCGTAACGGCAGCCGGTTCCTGTACGAGTACGACCTCAACTTCCCTTGGGAGCACGAGGTCCGGCTAGAGCAGCGCCGGCCTGTCAAACCCGGAGCTCACTATCCGGCGTGTACGGGCGGCGACGGCAACTGTCCGCCTGAGGATTGTGGTGGACCGGAAGCCTGGATGTGGCAGAGGGACGAGGCGCTCGGGCCTGACCTCCATGAGGATCTCGCCACAGCATTGGAATTCATCACGGAAATCGGCGACACCCGGTCCCTTGCGGTCCTCGATGATCCGGACCGCGCTTGGGAATTACAGGAATTGCGGTTTCGGATCAAAGGCGGAGCTACACTGCTGGGCCAGTCGTTCGAGCGGCGGAAAGTGAATGATCGCCTGCGGCAGAGCGAACATCTGATCCTCATGCACCAGCAGATGTGACGGGCCTGATGACCTGATCTTTCGAAAGAAGATTGGCCCCCAGAAGGGCGGCATCATCACCGCGAGTGTTGATGCCCGAAAGCAAGGCTGGGATGGCGTTTGCGGCCTGCTTGATCGAGATCATGTCGGTTTACCGGACGATTTTCGGATTGCTAACTGATGGTCTTTATCAGCGTTTCCGGCAGGCCGCAGAGGAGAAACGGGCGTCATGGGCGCAATCAGTTTTCCACTCCGGTCATTCTGGAAAACTCATTGCGAGGACATGAGATGCGGGCGCGGCTGGTTCTGGAGATTATGGGTGACGATGGTGAGATGATTGCAATGGAAACCGTCGCCGATCTGGTGAAGGTGACGAAGGGCGCCGAGGATCTCGGTCTGTCGTTGTCGGAGGCGAAAGGCCTTCTTACGAAATTACAGCAGGCGATGGTGGAGACGCAGGTGGAACTTTGGCTGAGCGAAAACCGCGAGCTGGATGGGCGTCGCCTGCGCAGCAAGGGCAGTTACCCAATAACCTTCCATACGCTCTTTGGGGACGTCCGCCTGAAAAGCCCCCGATACTACCTGCCGCACTCGGTCGGCGGAAACGATCCAGCAACGATCTCTCCACTCCGGAAACTGATCCCCGACCACATTGCGCCCGAGCGCCTCTATCTGGAAACGCGGTGGGCATCGCTCGTGCCCTATGCCGCCGCGGCCGAGCTGCTGGCCGATGTGCTGCCGGTCGAGAGCGGCGCCAACGCCACGACGGTTCGGCAGCACGCCTTGCAGGCCGCCAGGCGCATCGAGCGGGAACTGACCGAAGAGCGGGTTTCCTTCATGCAGGATGCCTGTCCGCGCGACTGGATGAACCTGCCCGTTCCCGATGGCCGCATCGTCATCGGTCTGGATGGCGGGTATATCCGTGACCGCAACGATCGAAAGAAGAACTTCGAACTGATCGTCGGCCGCTCCTTACCCGAGGACGGAGATGCCCGTTACATCGGTTTTGTCCATGGCTACGATCGCAAGCCGCAGCGGCGTATCCTTGACCATCTTAAAAAGCAGGGTGTTCAGGCCAATCAGGACATCACCTTCATCACCGACGGAGGAGAAGAAGTCCGCTCGCTTGCCGAGATGATCGCGCCGGCAAGCGAACATGTCCTCGACTGGTTCCACATCACCATGCGCATCACGGTCCTGCGCCAATTCGCCCAGGGTCTCGAAAACCATAATGAGCAGGCCGGACAGGATCTGCTTGAAACCCTGCGCAGGATCAAATGGCACCTCTGGCATGGCAATGCGTACCGTGCCAGTGAGGAAATCGGCGACCTGCAATTCGATGCGGAAGCGCTCGAAACGGACTACCCGATCATGCGCAAATTCCTCACGGCCATTGGCGAGTTCCGATCCTACATCGCTTCCAACAGTGCCAGCCTGATCAACTACGGCGAACGCTACCGGTCCGGTGAGCGGATATCCTCGGCCTTCGTCGAGGCAACCGTCAATGCCGTCATCAGCAAGCGGTTCGCGAAAAAGCAGCAGATGCAGTGGAGCAGGATCGGCGCGCATCTTCTGCTGCAAACCCGAACGCAGACCCTCGACGGCTCCCTACGCTCGACCTTCCAGCAATGGTATCCCGGTATGGCGAACGACAATCACGAACCAGACGAAACGGCTGTGTTGCAAAGTCTTCGGTAACCAGGCGCATGGCATGGCCTCTGGTGTTTCGCCGGAGAGTTCAGATGTTCAAGGGCCGCCATTTCGACCAGTCCGTCATTCTGCTTTGCGTTCGCTGGTATCTGGCCTACGGCTTGAGCCTTCGCGATTTGAAGGAAATGATGGCCGAGCGCGGCGTCAGTATCGATCATTCGACGATCCACCGCTGGGTCGTTCACTTCTCGCCCTTGCTGCTGAAACGCTTCAATCGGCGCAAGCGTGCCGTCGGCGGAAGGTGGCATATCGACGAAACCTATATCAAGGTTCGCGGCCGCTGGATGTATCTCTATCGCGCCATCGACAGCGTCGGCGACACCGTCGAGTTCTGGTTCAGCGAGCATCGTGATCTGCCGGCGGCCAAACGCTTCCTGCGCAAGGCGTTGCAGCGTCACGGCCACCCCGAGCGCATCGTCATCGACGGCAGCCAGACGAATCGCGAGGCGATCCTTTCCTGTGACGCGGAAAGCCGGCTGCGGGATCGGTCGCGGCGGCAGCTCAAGCCGATCCGCATCCGAAAGAGCCAGTACCTCAACAACCGCATCGAGCAGGATCACCGGCGTATCAAGTGTCGTGTGCGGCCTATGCTCGGTTTCAAATCATTCGCAAGCGCTATCGCCACGCTGGGCGGGATCGAGATGGTCCACATGATGCGAAAACGACAGGGGAGGTACGCCTTCAATCCAAATCCGCCCATCGCCCAGCAATTCGAAATCATCGCCGCCGCGTGAGGCTGGGGTCGTTCCCCGAATTTCTATTGCCAGACGACAATTTTGCAACGGAACCAAATTTACCGGTTCTCAATATCGATAAGCGGAATTCATCGAATCAATAGGGTTACCGCTCAAGAGCTGGCCGCCACTGCTGCGGATAACAGCACATGCGGCATTCAAGCCCGTTTGTACCGCGCCCTCGACCCACCCGCCGGTAAAGGAGCATCCACATCCTGCGAGATACAAGCCCGTGTCTTCTTCCGGTCTTTTTGCGGTAGCGAATTGGAAAAATAACCGTTCTGAATAGATGTCTTCACCAGGATAATTGAGCTTGAAGGCACCTACTGAATATGGATCCATCAGCCAATCGTGCTGCAGGACATGACGTTCATAGTCACCGTTAGCCGGGACTAGATGACGGGCGAAATCAGGGGAAATGGTGGCCAGATCATCGACCAGACGCTGGCACCGTTCCTTTTTGTCCAGAATGGAAAGCATTTTGTTAGCATCATCTTCCCATGTATAACTTAACAGCACCACGCCCTTACCATCCGGATCATCTGGCTGATAGTCTAGGCAGTAAACCCCTCTGGCAAGGCCATCTGACAAGATGGTTGTCGGCGAGCCCTTTTTTAACCAGAACTTGTTTTCCGTCAGCATAAACAGCTTGGAAGAGCCGGTAAGGTGAGTTTCTCTGACCGCTCGCAAAACTTCGTTAGTAAGAAAGGTTCCATCCGCCGTGAGACGATGGGCCAGCTCCATAGCTCGATTGCTGGTAGTGACGATGACGCGGTCAAAAGGCACGACCTGCCCTCCTGCGCATGTCACGAGAATCTGACCGCCCTGTTTGTAAATACGGCTTACATGACCGTAGCGGACACGCTGCCGCAAACTCACACCGTTAAGCTCCTGTTCAGCCAACCGTTTCACCAACAGGGAGATCCCTCCCATAATCAGGCGCTGATCGTCCTCGTACCCGTTAATTACTAGACGCAGCATCTCAGTAAACGCGGCTTGGTACACAGGTAAAAAGCCTCCAGATCCAATCCCCAGCGATCCGAAAAGCTCAAAATCTTCCGGCCTTTTCCAAGGTACGCGCCCTGGTGGCTGCGGTCCGGTAAAGATGGTGACGAGGGCCGAATAGAAGGAGATGTCGCGAAACGAATCTAGCCAGGCCTGCCATGCGTCACGAGCTTGGTCAAAGCGATGCGACCGAAGCAAAGTTGTGATCTTCGCCGGTGCGGGCAGTTGAATCCCTTCGTGCACGTAACCGTCGCTTATCAAAGCCTGCCATCCTTGATGAACGCGTCTGAACAGTGGCGGCGGAGACTCGCCGGCCTGCCATAAATGACGCGCACCTCGATAGTGCACCTCGGTATCCACGATGCCCGGATCGGGGAAGGAAGCTGCGGTATCTATCCTCAATTTGTCCAGATAATGGAACAGGCAGGTTGCGCTGGAAGGAAAGCGCATAGCGCCCATCTCGGCAATGAGATGCGGTTCGCGCGGGTCGAAGATTTGTGACCAAGCCCGCCCACCCATACGATCCCGCGCCTCAAATAGCACGATGTCCGTTATTCCGGCGCGCAAAAGTTCAGTCGCCGCCACCAAGCCACTGATGCCGGCGCCCACAATGCCAACCCGCGGGCGCCGGCTGTTTTGAGCAAAGCTCCCAATACCACCTTCAGACTCGCTCAATCGCAAGAACGGTCCATAATCATACAGAAGATCGATACTCGGCAATGAATTTCTTGCGATGGTATTGTTCAGCATACCGCTCTCCGGTGATAGCTATAGTTCTTGAGATCTAGTGTGGCCGCCCTCAGAATGCCTCCCCCGTTAAATTGGAACGCTGGCCACAGCATAACAATTGCTGCTCACCGGAGGCGCAATTAACGGGGTGTATTAGAAGAGAGCTTGCCATCTTCTGTACTTAGTAATAAATAATTACTGCAAACGCATCTCGCTCATCGACGATTGACGCAATATTTATTTGGATGAGAATGGATTTCTCAGCCGAAATACATCGCGTTCCTCTCATATGGGGTGGTCGCTCTCCTGCCACCGCGAGCATGTTCCAAATACTCGCGCGCGATATCTTCTACTAGTGCTTGCTAACGATCAATATTATCTATTTCTTTCTATCACTCAATTCCCACTCATTGAATTAATATTACGTTTCATATGTAATATAATACGCTTCCTCACTGATCAGAACCCATTTGTCCATTCTCTTCGGCCGATGGACATGATGCGCCAAGGCTGGTTTTCGAGCTTGCGCCAAGCATCGCAGCAATGGGCGACGATATCGTCATAGGATTTGAAGATGCGGTTCGACAGCCAGTTTTCGCGCATGACGAGCCAGAGGTTTTCGACCGGGTTGAGCTCCGGTGATTTCGGCGGCAGTGGCAGGATGGTGATATTCGTGGGCACGACGCCTGGCGTCTTTTCCGGCAAGCAGCCTTTGGTTGCTTCCATCGACGGCTATATCACTTTGGGGGGCGAGGATGAGGCAGCTGACTACGTCGACGAAAACGGCCAGGCCTGGCAGGCCACGCCCGGTGCAGTCGCGTGGGTGGCGGAGGTTACCAGAAAGCTGAAACCACGACGACGGCGTAACTGACCGCCGGAACCGATGGGCGTGTTCTAATTTGGGTATACCCGGCCTGAACACCCGCCATGAACACGTCGCAACCGGAAAGCCTGTTTTGGGCTCAATCGTCGTTATGAACAGAGCATCGCGCCGGCACACCCAAAATGAACAGCTTGCATGACCCGCATTGGATACGCCCGCACCTCCACCACCGACCAGAACCTCGCCGGGCAGATCGCCGCGCTCAAGGCCGCCGGCTGCGAGGTCATTCGCGAGGAGCAGAAGAGCGGCTCTACCCTGGAAGGCCGTCCGCAACTCAACACCATTCTCGACTTCATTCATGCTGGCGAGACGCTTGTCGTCACCCGGATTGACCGCCTGGCCAGATCGCTGCGCGACCTGCAGATGATCGTGGACAAGCTCAAGACGAAGGGCGCGCATCTCTCCGCGACAGAACAACCTGTCGATACGTCGACCGCCGCCGGTAAGGCCTTCTTTGGGGGATGTCACGTTGTCTGCATATACACGCGTTGAGACCTGCAGCCGCTGATGTCAGCTGACCATGGCCACGGCTTTCCATTCCGCCATGGCCTGCATCGTCGTCGCCACGTATCATCGCGGCAAAGCGGCGGGCCAGGTCAGCCGCGATTGAAAGTTCCGGAGCATGTTCATGCAGATGGTGGAGGAACCGCTCGGTTTGCTCAGCCGACGTCGCGTGCTTCACGCTCGATCACATCGAAAGAATCGGGCCATTTCCTCGCTGCCGTGAATGTTCGGTGCGACGCGCTCTCAGTCGGCGGTGAACAACACGTCCGTTGGTACCGATCGTCCGATAAAAGTTGAACGCGGGTTCTGAGTGCGGCTCGACGTTGTCTGGAAGCCGACGATTGAGGGCTATCAGCTCACAGCTGTCGCAATGGGCCTATTCGATGGCCCATCCGGTTTGCATTTCTCCAAACACCATTTGTCGGGGACAAGGACGACTCCTGCGAGATCAGAGACGGTCTACCGCGGAACGACAGCTCGGCTGCGCCGTGCAGACATCGGTTTGGCGTTCCGGTCGAGTTCGTTCAATCAGAACGAGGTCTTGATGCCGACCATCACCGCCGCCGCGGCAAAATCGCCGCCAACCGCGTCGTCGTCGCCGTCAATCTTTGCGCCGGTCGGAATGTCATAGGTGTTGTAGTCGCCGCGAGCGGTGAACACCTTTTCGTAGGAACCGGAGACGAAGAAGCTGGTCCGCTCGTTGTACTGGTAGCCGACGCTGCCGCCGACCATCAGAACCGGCGCCGATTCGAAATCATCCTCGAAGCGCTGGTCACCCGTCCAGTGATGATCGGTATCGCCGGCCGAGAACGTCATCCCGCCCTTCAGCGCAAAGCCGAAGTTCCAGTGATCCTTGACATAGGTCGTATCGATGCCGGCAAAGGCGACCGGCAAGTTCTGCTGGTAGCTGCCGACCTTTGTGCCTCCTGGCCAGTCGCCAACCGAATCCCGGAAGCGGTCACCGCTGTGGACATAGGAGCCGCCATAGGCAGTCCACTTGACCGAGGTGTACTTAAAGCCACCGTTGACGTTGATCAGCAGCTGGTTGCTGACCTGGAAGTCATGGCCGAGCGCGACGGTTGCCGAATAGAAGTGATCCAGATCGGTGTCGGAATGGCGCGAACGGTCGCTCCAGTCGTTCCAGCCATCATTGGTCGAGAATCGCGGGTTCCAGTCATAGTCTTCCATGTAGCTGTCGCCGCTGAAGGCGATCTGGCCGGACAGCTTGGCGGTCCAGCCGGCCTCGCTGCGCGCCGTCATCTCGGCTGAAACGACCGGAGCGGTGCTTTCCCAGATAAGGTGGCTCAGCTTGGAGCCGCTGCCGGGATCCCGATAGACTAGCTCGTTGGCCTCGATGTCGATGACGCCGACGCCGCCAATGAAAGAGAAATTGGGATTGTAGGGCGCCGGTTCGCTCACCACCGCGGCACTGGCCATCGCCGGCCAGGCAGCGAGCAACGCTGCCGCTCCACCAAAGAGTTTCGCATACAATTTCATGAAACTACCCTCATAGGAATGATCCGTTATTCGGCTATACGCTGCGTAACCGGGTGCACGTCAGGTGCGGTCGTCTATGCAGCGCCCCTGTAGGTTGGCAGATTGCCGCCCTCGGCTCGGTTCCTCAACACTCAAGGAAAACGCCGTTAGCGTGACCCGATTGACGGCGGTTTTTGCCGATGCGTTCCGGGCGGTCGGCGTGACGGGAACCTTGCATTATCTGAGGCACACATTTGCGATGACGATGCTGGTACGATTGCAGCGGCAGGCAGCGACCACGCCGGACCTCAATCCGCTGAGATCGTGCAGGTTGCTTTGAGCCAGTCCACAGCAGACACTCTGAGTCTAGATTATCCGACAGAGCCGAGGGCCGACTTCCTCGAACCCGTTCCGCAGATAGAAATCGAGCGTGCGCTTCCATTTTGGTTGCCCGGGCGCTCCAACCTCAAGTCGCTTCCAACCACGAGCATGGCTTTCCTGCGAGGCGACCTCAAGCAGATGAGGGGCAATCCCTTTGGAGCGCATGTCGGGTCGAACATACAGCTCCGAAATATAGCCGAACTTGCCTCCCGCATGGATCGCCGTGCATTCATTCAGCACCATGATGCCGACCGGCTCGTCATCTGCACTTGCGATCACAGCGACCCGCCAGCGTCGGCAAGCACCGTCTCCGCGCTTTGTCTTACGACGTCGGGCGTGGGCGCTTTCCCGCCAGTGAGTTCATCCAGTAGCGCGTGAATGAAACGGGCGACCGTGTCTGCGTCCGTTGCGTTGGCGCTGCGAGTAGATATGGAAGGCATATTCTCTCCTGCTAGTGGTCAAAATTCCGATTCCTGCTTGCCATCCGTGCAGGTCCGCCTCACTTTTAGATGTAATGTCGGGCTAATTAACAGCATTTTTTTATTAAATATATGCTAAAAAACTGCAAAACAAATATTACAAGCATGCAGGATTCCGGATGAATTGAGGTTAATTGCGCAGACAGGGGACCTTCTTACAGAAAATCAACCTGGTTACTGCGTAACCGCACGGTGAAGCGGCCTTGCCGAGGTAAGATGAAGTTGCAAGTCTGGAAAGAGCCTGGGACAAAAGATACAGCCTGAAATGCCGGTGCTGCCAGAACGCTAGGATTATCAATACAGTCGAGCAAAGAGGACACTTGACGCATAACCTAGGCGATGCACCCGCTAGACCGGTTCCGCGCCTTCCCGGCCGCCTCAAGTACCCGGATGTGCAGATAGGGCCTCGATGCCTTCCGGCAATTTGATAAAGCCAAAACCCTGCTGGTGTTGAACCAGATCACTTCGCGTCGACAGCGGGCGCGGTTACGGTCGACGAACGCTGAAAGTAGCTTGGCTCGGAAGACCGTTCCTTGCGAGCGCAGCCAGACCGCCAGACCAGAGAGAGCACGCTTGCGAAATAGGCCAGTTGAAGAAGCAGTGAAGAAGCCAGCATGATCACGATTGCTCTGCCAATGGAATGGGAGGCAAAGTAAACGGTCACAGCGTTGGCGCACAGGACCAGCGACAGGACGCGACGAGAGGTTCTAAAAGGCAACGCCGTTCTCCTTGTCTTGTCCCCAGGTCATGCAGCAAGCTTGTTGGCCGCTGTGGGTCTGGCAGTTTTTCGGGCAGACGCGGCCGCAGGCGCGCACCGGCCGCCCTGGATCGACGACCATGACCATGCGGTTGAGCTCGCCGTCGAAGTCGTCGTCCTCGCCCGCGCAGATGCCGAGGATTTCGCCTGCGTCATCGACGCCATGAAGGTGCATAACCTCGCGCGAGCAGACCTTGAAGCAGCGGCCGCAGCCGATGCAGGTCGCGCCATCGATCGCCGTCAGATAGTGCGGCGTCCATGGTACGCCGTCGCGGGTGACAAAAGCGCCCGTCATTGTGAATTCTCCAACGCCGCGAGTTCTTCCTTTGCCGGCTTTCCTGGCGACCGACTTGATCTCGGTCCAGTTGACCGGCAGGTCCTCTGCAAGGTCGTGCAATTCCCTCTTGGCGGCTCCCGCGGCGCCACTGCAGGTTGCGGGCCTTCTTCTGCAGCAGCTCAAGTTCTGACATGATTCTCTTCCTCGCAAGCCGGCTTTTCTTACGCCCGCGCCATGTCGGGACGCGCTTCGATGGCCGCGACGTGCGCACGTAGCCCGTGGCTACCGCCGTCACGCGGATGTCGCGGGAAGCCCACTCGCGTGCAAGCGACTTCGTCAACGAGATCAAGCCCGCTTTCGAGGCTGCGCAGGCGTTGCGTTTGGGAATGCCGACCACGCCGGCCACCGAAGCGAGGCTGATGATGACACCACCCGGCTGCATCCGCCGCGCCGCCTCGAGGGCCATGACGAACGGCCCAATCAGGTTTACCGCCAGGCCGCGTCGGAAGCCATCGACACCGGTATCGGCAGTCGCGGCCATGGTGGGTCCCACCCCAGCATTATTGATGAGGACGCCGATGTGCGCGAACTGCGCTTCGACCCGGCCGTAAAGCGCGAGGATATCTTCTTTCGCGAGACATCGCATTCGAGGCCGAGATGTGGATGGCCGAGCCATGGGCCAGTTCACCACGCCGCTGCCCGGAAGGTCCACGGCAACAACAGTTGCGCCATCCCCGGCAAAAAGATCGATCAAGGCACGGCCGATCCCGCTCGCGGCGCCTGTGATGATGACGACGCGACCCGCCTGTTTCATGAAAACTGCTCCGCGACGAGCCACGATGATCCCGGCCTGCCAACGGTCAGAGGCAGAATGATCCGCCGGGTAAAACAGCACGTATTTCTTCACGGACAACGTCGCCGCCGAGCTTAGCCTCGGCACCACCTGTGCCAACATCACAGGCCAAGGCTCGATCGGCGGGCTGGGGAATATCGGCAAGGTTTGGCTGCTGCCGCCTGCCTGGCGCCAGGGAAGCATCCCTCGACAGCCAGGGCCGCCCTTCGCCCTGCCCCATGCACACACCGTACGGTGTCGGGCTCCAGCTCGGCAAGCATGAGACCGTGAAGCATTCCAGGCTTCTTGCACCCGATAACGGTGAGATGGATGTTTTCGTTCATGCCACCGCGCTGAACCGCTCAGGGCTCAGCATCCTGGTGGAGGACAGAAAGTGTTTTTCGAATGCGGGCAGGGCAAGAAAGGCTTGGAAGTCCGGAGTTCGCCTCGCCTAGAAGTCAATACGTCGGCCAAGGGCCAAATTGCCGCTCAAACAAAGAAAAAGCCCGCTGCCGGGAGGAGGTGGCAGCGGGCTTGATTTGAAATGCAGCGCGGGAGGAGGTGCACCGCATTCAGCGCCGGGCATCGCATCTGGGAGGAGTAGATGGCCGACAACAGGATCATATCGATCGCCGCAGATATTGCAATGCACAAATTGCATATCGCACGTGCGAAAGCGTTACCTGGGTGTATGCATCGACATTGTCTCGAAAGACCCACCCACCAAATTGTTGCCATAGCTGGCCGCTGTAGAGGTTAATGGTGCTGGTCATTTTTGCTCTCCTTTGCGTTGTCGCAAGGAGGGCAGATCTGCGCCTGGATCGAAACGTCGAGCGCCGGCGCTCGTCGGCGACAAGCAGATCCGGCTGCAGCATGAGCGCGCGTGTGCGCTGCCTTTGAACATGCGCTCCTCGGGCCTTTCGCGCGGGAGGCCGCTGACGATTGCGGCTTCGGTCGAGATGCGGCGGACGCGATGGCGCGGATTGAGGGAGGCGAAGGGATAGCGAACTCGGCCGCGTAGGCGTTTCGCCGCGTCGATCGTGCTGATATCGCCAGGCGTAGGTTCTTCACAAGACGGCAGCGTCAGGTTGGCGCGTTCGAGGCAGCCCTTGGCCTGCGGGCTGTTGGCGCACATGATGTCGATGTTCAGCTGGAGTACGCGGTGACGGAACCGATTAGCCTTGCTTGCAGCTTCATGCCGGGCTGCGGCCGATCCGCCACTGATATGGTGGTGGCGTGCCATTGACTGCGTAGTCGCCAACGATGCGATCCTTTTAGATGCGTGGGTTGTGCGAAGACTGGCTGAAATTTTCTCCTGCGTCCTGGCAAGAGCGAATGAGCGCGAGGTAAGGCGTGGTTTGGTCCCCCGTCTTTTCCTATGCTGCGCAGATCATGCCGATAGCAGCCGCGCGCTCCCGCACAACCCTCGAGAGATAAAGTCAGGCTGCGACCTTCTTGCCGGTCCGCTTCGCCGGCGCCGGCGTTTCCGACTCTTTCGGTTTGCGGCCGAGACCCATGGTCTTGGCCAAGGCCGAGCGCGCAGCGGCGTAATTCGGCGCGACCATGGGATAGTCCGCCGGCAGGCCCCATTTGGCGCGATATTCGTCCGGCGTGAGGCCATAGTGGGTCGATAGATGGCGCTTTAGCGATTTGAACTTCTTTCCATCGTCAAGGCAGATGATGTAGTCCGCCATCACCGACTTCTTGATCGGAACAGCAGGCTTGAGAGCCTGCGGCTGTTCTGCGGAAACGCTGCCGGCCGTTCCTTTCAGTGCTGCATGTACTTGGCCGATCAGGGCGGGGAGATCGCCCACTGGGACCGGATTGTTCGAGACATAGCCTGAGACGACATCGGCGGTAAGCGCGATGAGGGCGTCGAGGTTGTGATCGGCTTCTTCTGTCATGAAATTCTCCGGGTGGCTTGAAGACAGCAGGCGAAGTCTTGCTACATAGTGATGGTTGTGGCTGAAGGCAATAAATGTCTCGGCAGCATAAGTATCGCCATAAGCCATTGCTAATAGGCGTCCCAGCGGAAATCGTTTCGGCTGCCAGGCGCCGGAACCGATATGCAGCCATGCCATCTTGAGCTTTTGTCATTCCGAAAACAACGTGACGAAATTCCGCGCTACACGAAAATAACAGCCAGGTGAACGAAACCCGGCATTCGTCGTTCGTCAGTGACGTTGGCCCAACGGGTCCGGTCTATTCCCGGCGACTTCTAGGGGTCGGAACAAGATCTGCTTTCCCAGACACGCTAAGCCAGAACGGAGCATGAACATCAGGCGGCGCGAAGGCGG
>NZ_JBVVQJ010000044.1:0-53258 GCF_055811475.1 Mesorhizobium sp. WSM4829
CTCCCCCTCTTGCCCACTCCCCCTCTTGCCCAATCCCTTGCCTCTCCTGGCGATTTGTGGTCTTGGAGGCGCCAAATCGCTTTCGTCGCGAAATCTCATTCCGGATCACATCATCATGGCCAAGATCAATGGCAACGAAATCCGTCCCGGCAACGTCATCGAGCACGATGGCGGCCTGTGGGTGGCGGTCAGAACCAACGCTGTCAAACCAGGCAAGGGCGGCGCCTATAACCAGGTCGAGCTGAAGAACCTGATCAACGGCACCAAGCTCAATGAGCGTTTCCGCTCGGCCGAGACAGTCGAGCAGATCCGACTGGAGATGAAGGATTTCTCCTTCCTCTACGAACAGGGCGAAGCGCTGGTGTTCATGGACACCGAAAGCTACGAGCAGCTTGAATTGCAAAAGGATTTCGTCGGCGATCGCGCTGCCTTCCTGCAGGACGGCATGATGGTGACGGTCCAGCTCTATGACGAAAGGCCGATCGGCATTTCGCTGCCCGACCAGGTGACGCTGACGATCACCGAGGCCGACCCGGTGGTGAAGGGCCAGACCGCCGCCTCGTCCTATAAACCGGCGATGCTGGAAAACGGCATTCGCGTGCTGGTGCCGCCTTTCATCGGCTCGGGCGAGCGTATCATCGTCGACACCAACGAAATCACTTACGTGCGCCGCGCCGACTAAGGCATGATCCCAAAAAGTTGCAGACTTTTTTGGACAAGATCATGTCTCAAAGCAAATAGCATCATCCCAAAAAGTTGCAGACTTTTTGGATAAGATCATGCCTCAAGGCAAATAGGCGCAGCGGCAGGAAGAAGAGCAATGGCGCGTTCCGCGATCCTCAATGTCATGGTCCAGGCCGCTATGAAGGCCGGCCGCTCGCTGTCGCGGGATTTCGGCGAAGTGCAGAACCTGCAGGTCTCGATGAAGGGGCCGGGCGACTATGTCAGCCAGGCGGACCGCAAGGCAGAAGAAATCCTCTTCACCGAGCTGTCGAAGGCGCGGCCGGGCTATGCCTTCCTGATGGAGGAGCGCGGCCTGATCGAAGGCGACGACAGCCAGCACCGCTGGATCGTCGATCCGCTCGACGGCACCACCAATTTCCTGCACGGCATTCCGCTCTTCGCCATCTCGATCGCGCTGGAGCGCCAGGGCCAGATCGTCGCCGGTGTCGTCTACAATCCGGCGATGGACGAACTCTACACCGCCGAGCGCGGTGGCGGCGCATTCATGAACGACCGCCGGCTGCGGGTTGCCGGCCGCACCAAGCTGATCGACACGGTGATCGGCTGCGGCGTGCCGCATCTCGGCCGCGGCCAGCATGGCAATTTCCTGATCGAGCTGCGCAACGTGATGGCCGAAGTTTCGGGCGTGCGCCGCCTCGGCTCCGCCTCGCTCGATCTCGCTTATGTCGCTGCCGGCCGCATGGACGGGTTCTGGGAAACCGGCCTGTCGGCCTGGGATGTCGCCGCCGGCATCCTGCTGATCCGCGAGGCGGGCGGCTTCATCTCCGACTTCGCCGGCGGGCAGAACATGCTGGATGGCGGCTCGATCGTCGCCGGCAACGAAACCATCCAGCGTGCGCTGTTGAAGACCGTCAGGAAGCCGGTGACGCGCTAGGCTCTAGCTACGGCTAGCGGACTTGGCGCGCTGAACCGCCGCAGTCGCAAAACCGCAACGAAAGCTTGAAATGCTGTCCGGTATCCGCCCAAATAGGCGGCTGCAGGATCATTCATGACGCGTATCGGCCCGAAATCCCAGATCGGGATACCCCAGATCGAAATCCCTTTCATGGGACGCTGGCACTATTCGCGCGCCGAAATGATCGCCGACGGCATCGTCCACGCGGTAGGCATCGTGCTCGCCATCGCTGCTGGCTCGACACTGCTGGCGCTGGCTGCCTTCCATACCGGTCCGGGCGAATATATCGCCGCCGCTTTCTACGTGATTTCGCTGCTCACCGTGCTGTCGGTGTCGTTGGCCTACAATCTGTGGCCGGTGTCGTCGCCAGCCAAGTGGATATTGCGGCGCTTCGACCATGCCGCGATCTATCTGCTGATCGCCGCCACCTACACGCCTTTCCTCGCCCAGCTCGACGGCTCGCCGCTGGCCGTCTCGATGATCGTCCTGGTCTGGGTCGCGGCAGCGATCGGTATCGCCATCAAAGTGCTTCTTCCCGGCCGCTTCGACCGGCTGGCGATCGTCTTCTATCTCGCCATCGGCTGGAGCGGCGTCGTTCTTGTCGAGCCGCTCGTCGAGACATTGCCGACGACATCGATCGCGCTGATCGTCGCCGGCGGCATCGTCTATTCCTGCGGCGTCATCTTCTTCGCCTGGAAAGGCCTGCGCTTCCACAATGCGCTGTGGCACGGCTTTGTCGTCACCGGCGCCGGTTTGCATCTTGCTGCCATGGTCGACTGCCTGATCATCAAGCGGCTCTAACGCAATGGTCCGCTTGGCAATATTGCCAAGCGCCATTCAATTTGGTCACAATTGCGTTTAGAGTCGCCGTCAAACGTGAATTGGCGGCGGCGGCATCGGAAACGGGGCACGGATGGCTTTTTTCAAATCCTTCGGCATGGGCAGGCGCTCCGACGTGCTGATGTACGATCCGCACAAATTGTCGAGCCCGCAGGTCTTTCTCCTGACCATGGTCATCTTCCTGATGATCGTCGCTTTCATCGCCGCCATCCTGACCCGGCAGATCTCGACAGCCTTTGCCACCAATCCCGGGCTCAACGGCCTGATCGTCGGCGTGCTTGCGGTCGGCATCCTGCTGGCCTTCGCGCAGGTCGGCCGGCTGTTTCGCGAAGTGCGCTGGGTCAACTCTTTTCGGGCCGGCTCCGAAACCACCGAACCGGTGCTGCTGGCGCCGATGAAGGCGATGATCGGCCGCTCGCCGACGATCGCCTTCTCGACCAGCTCGATGCGCACCATGCTCGATTCGATCGCCACCCGCCTCGACGAAAGCCGCGACACCTCGCGCTATCTTGTCGGGCTCCTGGTGTTCCTCGGCCTGCTTGGCACCTTCTGGGGCCTGCTCAACACGATCGGCTCGATCCGCGAAACCATCGGCTCGCTCGATCCCGGCACCGGTGATGCCGCCGCCGTGCTCGAATCGCTGAAGGCCGGGCTTGCCGCGCCGCTGGCCGGCATGGGCACCGCCTTCTCGTCCTCGCTGTTCGGCCTGTCCGGTTCCCTGGTGCTCGGCTTCCTCGACCTGCAGGCTGGCCGCGCCCAGACACGCTTCTACACCGAACTCGAAAACTGGCTGTCCTCGGTCACCGACCTGTCCTCCGACATCGTCGTCGCCGAACCGCCCAGGGTCGAGTCCTCCGACGAGATCCGCGTCCTGTCGGAAAGACTGCGCAGCATGCAGGAGAACGGCGGCGGCGCCAATCCGCGTGTCGCCACCGCCATGGCCAACCTTGCCGACGGCATTTCGGGTCTGGTCAAGAACATGCGCTCGGAGCAGCAGATCATGCGCGACTGGGTCGAGGCCCAGTCGGACGAGCAGAAGGCGATGCGCAACACTCTGGAGAAGATTGCCGACGCCTTGAAGAAGACTGGAGTCCATTAGCATGGCTCTCGCCAGGAGCCGGCGTGCCGATCGCCGTATCGATTACTGGCCGGGCTTCGTCGACGCGCTGTCGACGTTGCTGCTCGCGATCATGTTCCTGCTTACCGTCTTCGTGCTGGCGCAGTTCCTGCTCGGCCGCGAAATCTCCGGCAAGGACACGGTGCTCAACCGCCTCAATTCGCAGATCAACGAACTGACCCAGCTTCTGGCGCTGGAGCGTTCGACAACGCAGGACAAGGAAGATTCGCTCGCCAATTTGCAGGCGTCGCTGTCGGCGTCGGAGGCGGAAAAGAGCCGGCTCGAGCAATTGCTGGCGCAAGGCGCCGGTGCCGGCGACGCCGCCAACCAGCGGGCCACGGCGCTGTCGGGCGAACTCGACAACCAGCGCCAGATCAGCCAGCAGGCGCTGAGCCAGGTTGAAATCCTCAACCAGCAGATCTCGGCGCTGCGCAGACAGATCGGAGCGCTCGAAGAAGCGCTCAACGTGTCGGAAGCGCGCGATCGCGAGTCCAACACCAAGATCGCCGATCTCGGCCGCCGCCTGAACGTCGCGTTGGCGCAACGTGTGCAGGAACTGAACCGCTACCGGTCCGACTTCTTCGGGCGCCTGCGCGAAATCCTCGCCGATCGCGAGAACATCCGCATCGTCGGCGACCGTTTCGTCTTCCAGTCAGAAGTGCTTTTCCCGACAGGCTCCGAAGTGATCAACGATGCCGGCAAGGACGAGATGAAGAAGCTCGCCGACGCCATCATCGACCTGCAGAAGGAGATCCCGCCGGAGATCAACTGGGTGCTGCGCGTCGACGGCCACACCGACGACAAGCCGCTGTTGGGCACCGGCCGCTACCGCGACAATTGGGAATTGTCGACGGCGCGCTCGACCTCGGTGGTGAAGTTCCTGATCGAGAACGGCGTGCCGGCCAACCGCCTGGTTGCCGCCGGCTTCGGCGAATTCCAGCCGCTCGACCCCGCCGACACCGAAGACGCGCGCAACAAGAACCGCCGCATCGAGCTGAAACTGACCGAGCGCTGATCGCCCCGGCTTCAGGCGGCGGCCGCACTTAGGGCGGCGATGCAGGCTGGCAAGGCCTGAAAAGATTACCTTTTTTTGATTACACTTTGCCGAGGATCGCTCCTAGCTATGTCATGGGGCCGAGAACCGCCGGCGGTGGAAGCGTCCATTGCGACCCGACGGAACCGACGGCCCACGGCCGGAAGGTGGCCCTCCCAATCGCCGCCTCCCCTGTAAAAGGCGACGCGACATCCGCTCTTTCACTCCCAAGACCCTCAGGACTGCAACGCTCGCCGCACTTCTCGTCACCGTTCCGTTTGCTGGCGCCGACGCCGGCCCGCATGAGGCAGCTTTGATCAACCAGATAGAGAGCGTGGATACCGGTATCCGAGGTGCCATGCAGGCGAACAGGATCAAGCTGGACGAAGCGCGTGGCTTGCGCACGCAGGTCGCTCGACTTGATCGGGCCGCGCAGAGGGCCGCGCGAGATGGAACGATGCCGGCCACGCAATATCATCAATTGCTGGCTGAGCTCGATCATGTCAGCCAAAGGCTGCGGGCTGCCACCGGCAGCGCCTTCCTCATCGGCAGCGGTGGCGATGGCGGGTACTATCCGAACGGCTACGGCCCAAACTATCCAAAAGGCTGAAATCATCCATTACAGCGCCGCACTTTGATCTTGCGCATGATCTGTTGATTTTGCGCAAGATCCGTTCCGCACCGAAGCCCCAGGCAGCAATCCGCACAGGGAACTTTTCCAAAAATCGAGTCCGATTTCGGGGTTATGCGCCCAACCAAACTGCGACCAGAGCAGCTGCAGCCGGCACGGTCTGGATGTAGAGGATTTTCCTGCCGACCGTCGCCGCGCCGTAGAGGCCGGCGATGGCGACGCAGAGCAGGAAAAACACCTTGATCTGGAAACCAGCAGCGCCGAGGCAAAGCCCCCAGGTCAGCCCGGCTGCGAGAAAGCCGTTGTAAAGTCCCTGGTTGGCCGCAAGCACTTTCGATGCGCTGGCGAATTCCGGCGTCAGCTTGAATGCCTTGTGGCCGCGCGGCGTGTCCCACAGCACCATCTCCAGATAGACGATGTAAAGGTGGATCAGCGCCACCAACCCGACCAGCACATTGGCGATCATGCTTCGTCTCCCCGATGCGACGCGCCGCCGCCTCGCGACATTGATCACGCACGCCACCGCTCCCGCAAGACCCATTGCAGCGTGCATCCTGGCCAGCAACCATGTGCCCATCGCCGACGGCCTTTCAGGGTTGCCAATATCAGCGCATTGGTATCTTTTCCCGCCGTTCAAATTCAGCGGAAGCCACCATGTCCTTTCAAAAACTCGACGACCTCGGCCACAAGCTTGAAGCACTGGAGCATGCGCTCGCTATTCTCGGCGCCGACGAGGCGACCCACATGGCCGTCGGCGGCGGCGAAAAGCGCGCCGAGGCGATGTCGGCGCTGGCCGGCATGCATCACGCCAGAGCGACAGCGCCGGAGATCGCCGACTGGATCGCAGCAGCCGAACAGGAAACGCTGAACGAAGAACAGCAGGCAGCGGTCAAGGAATTCCGGCGGCAATACACCAACCTGACCTGCCTGCCGGTCGAATTCGTCGAGCGCCAAACCACCGCCCGGATGCGCTCCGAGCAGCTGTGGCGCGACTTGCGTGCAAAGAACGACTGGGCCGGCTTTTTGCCGGCGCTAGAAGGCGTCGTCGCACTGGTGCGCGAGGAAGCAGCCCTTCGCGCCGACGTGCTCGGCCTTGATCCCTACGACGCGCTGATGGAGCAGTACGATCCCGGCAACCGCGCCGCCGACATCACGCCGGTCTTCGCCGAGTTGAAGACGTTCCTGCGGGATTTCGTACCGGAGGCATTGGCGGTGCAGGATGAGCGGCTGGCGAAACATCCGCTAAAACCGCTTTCGGGCAGCTATGCGATCGAAAAGCAGCGCGAGCTTGGCCTCGCCATGATGGCGGCGGTCGGCTTCGATCTCACCCACGGCTCGCTGTCGGTATCGCATCATCCGTTCTGCGGCGGCGTGCCGAGCGACGTGCGCATAACCACCCGCTACAAGACCTCCGATTTCCTGTCGGCGCTGATGGGCGTGCTGCACGAGACCGGCCACGCGCTTTACGAACAGAACCTGCCGCAGGCGTGGGCGCACTGGCCGCTCGGCAAGGCGCGCGGCATGGCTGTGCATGAAAGCCAGAGCCTGTTCGTCGAGAAGCAGATCGGCCGCAACCCCGAATTCTGGCGCTGGGCGCTGCCGGTGGTCGAAAAGCATCTCGGCGAGGCGTGGTCGATCGAAGACATCCTGCCGCACGTACACCGGGTCGAGCGCGGGCTGATCCGCGTCGACGCCGACGAGGTGACCTATCCGCTGCACGTCATCCTGCGCTACGAGCTGGAGCAGGAGCTTGTCTCGGGGCGGCTGGAGGCCGCCGACCTGCCGGAGGCCTGGGACGCCAAGATGCGCGACTATCTCGGCCTGTCGACCATCGACAACCCGGCCGACGGGCCGATGCAGGACGTGCACTGGCCGGGTGCTGCCTTCGGCTATTTTCCGTCTTATACACTGGGCGCGATGATGGCGGCGCAGCAATGGGCCGCCCTGACCAGAGACCATCCCTCCGCCGACGAAGACCTCGCCAAGGGAAATTTCGCGGCGATCAACGACTGGCGCCGGCAAAAGATCTGGTCGCAAGGCTCACGCTGGTCGACGCCCGACCTGCTCGAACGCGCCACCGGCGAGAAGCTCAACGCCACGCATTTCACCGAGCATTTGCGCAAGCGCTATGGGGAGGTGCTGAAGGGCGCCTGACATATCTTCAAGCGCATCGAACGCCGCGGCAATTTCGTCACTGCCGGCCAGCGCCGTTTGCAAAAGGCGAAGCCGTTTGGCAGCGTCGTCCTACTACTCCGCGGCGCCCCTGAAGGCGTTCGCCCCGGTTTCGAATTGCAGCTTGGCCAGCCGCGCATAGATGCCGCCCTTGGCGACGAGGCTCTGGTGGGTGCCTTCCTCGACGATGCAGCCGCCATCCATGACCAGGATCCGGTCGGCCTTCAGCACCGTCGCCAGCCGGTGGGCGATGACGATCGTCGTGCGGTCCTGCATCAGCCGCTCCAGCGCCGTCTGCACCAGCGTCTCGCTTTCGGCGTCCAGTGCCGAGGTCGCCTCGTCGAGCAGCAGGATCGGCGCATCGCGCAGTATCGCACGGGCAATCGCCACGCGCTGGCGCTGGCCGCCGGACAAGGTCACGCCGCGCTCGCCGACCTGGCTGTCATAGCCTTTTTCGAGTTTCAGGATGAACTCGTCGGCAAGTGCATCCCTGGCCGCCGCCTCGATCTCGGCCTGGCTGGCGTCCGGACGACCGAAGCCGATATTGTCGCGCGCGCTGGCCGCGAAGATGGTGACGTCCTGCGGCACGATGGCGATTCGCTCTCGGATGGCGACGGGGTCGGCCTCGCGCACATTGACGCCGTCGATCATGATCTTGCCGGTCTCGGGGTCGTAGAAGCGCAAAAGCAGCGAAAAGACGGTGCTCTTGCCAGCACCCGACGGGCCGACGATCGCCACCGTCTCGCCGGGCTTGACCTGGAAACTCAGGCCGTGGACGGCAGCGCGGTCGGGCCCGGCCGGATAGGAGAAGGACACGTCGTCGAAACTGATTGCGCCTCTGGCCGTCGCCGGCAGCAGTTTCGGATGCGCGGGGGCCTGGATCGCGGGCTTCTCGGCCAGGATCTCGGTCAGCCGTTCGGCAGCACCCGCCGCCTGGGAAAGCTCGCCCCACACTTCCGACAGCGCGCCAAGCGCGCCGGCGGCGAACACCGAATAGAGCAGGAACTGGCCGAGCGTGCCAGGCGACAGCGTGCCGTCGAGCACGTCGCGCGAACCGAACCACAGCACCGCCACCACCGAGGAAAAGATCATGAAGATGGCGAAGAAGGTGAGGAAGGAGCGGGCAAAGATCGAGGATCGCGCCGCCGCGAAAGCGGCTTCCACGGCAGCTGAAAAATGCCCGGTGACCAGCTTCTCATTGGTGAAGGCCTGCAGCGTGCGCACCGCGCCGATCTGCTCGCTGGCGTAGGCCGTGGCGTCGGCCAGCGTGTCCTGCGCCAGCCGCGATTTTCGCCGCACCGAGCGGCCGAAGGCGACCAGCGGCAGCACGATCACCGGAATGGCGGCGATGACGAGGCCCGACAGTTTCGGGCTGGTGAAGACCATCATAGCCACGGCGCCAAGCCCAAGAATGACGTTGCGCAGCGCTACCGATGCGGTGGCACCGACCGCCGACTTGACCTGCGTCGTGTCGGCGGCGAGCCGCGAGACGATCTCGCCCGACTGTGCGGTATCGAAAAAGGATGGCGACAGCGTCGTGACATGGCGGAACACGTCGCTGCGGATGTCGGCGACGACGCGCTCGCCCAGCGTGATGACGAAATAATAGCGGCTGGCCGACGCCGCGGCGAGCAAGGCAGCCATCACCACGAGCATGGCGAAATACTCGGCGATAAAAATGGAATCGGAAGCGGAAAAGCCATGGTCGATCATGCGCCGCACGGCCAGCGGCAGCGCCAGCGTCGTCGCCGCAGCAACGGTCAGCGAGACGACCGCGCCAATCACCATTTTCCGGTAGCGGGTGATGTAGGGGAACAGGCGCCGCAGCGGCTTGAGCGAGCGCCTACGCTCGTCTGCATCGCCGCTGGTGTGCGCCATGACCGTTTCCTCTGGCCGCCTTCTGGGCATGCGCCTCAATATGCGCTTACCGCGGCCTTGTGATTCAATTCCGGCTGATGTATAGGCTCGCCGACCGTTTTTAAAAGCCGTGGCTCCTCAATAGCTGCGGCTTCGAGTTTTAAAAAGGGGCGCATCGACGCAGGCTTTACGCCCGTCAGCGGCGCCAGCGAACCAGGAATAGCACAATGAAGACCGATATCCATCCCGACTACCACACCATCAAGGTCGTCATGACTGACGGCACCGAATACATGACCCGTTCGACCTGGGGCAAGGAAGGCGATACGATGAACCTCGACATCGACCCGACCACCCATCCGGCCTGGACCGGCGGCCAGCAGACCCTGCTCGACCGCGGCGGCCGCCTGTCGAAGTTCAAGAAGCGTTTCGAAGGTTTTGGGCTCTAAGCCGTAAGCCTTTTTCGGATCAGAAGGAACCCGCCCTCGTGGCGGGTTTTTTCTTGCCGGAATGCGGCTCTATTCGTCGACCAGTTCGCGCAGCGCCATGCGCTTGTAGGCGGCGACCAGGTCGTCGCCTTCCTTTCGACCGACCGAGATCGCCAGCCGCATGGTGGCCTCGCCCATCTGCCAGATGAGAAACGCCGTCGTTTCCAGCGCCGCCGGATCGGCGGTGGGCCGCAGCCGCTTCAGCACCGCGGTGAGGAATTCGGCGTTGGCCCGGCTGTCGGCGAGTTCGAGTTCGCGCAGCGCCTTGTCGGCCTGTGTGCCCGACCAGATGTCGCGCATCACCGGCTCGGCCAGGAATAGCCCGTAATAGATATCCACCAGCTCGGAAAATGCCCGCCCCAGCCCTTCGGCGTCGCTAACCGGTGCAAGCGCTGCCGCGATGCAGGCCTGGCTTTCGGCGGTGTGGCGCTCGGCCAGCGCCCAGATGATCGCTCGCTTGTCCGGGAAGAACTGGTAGAGCGAGCCGATCGACACGCCGGCCCGTTCCGCCACCTCGCCCATGCGCATGGCATCGCTGCCTTGCTCGGCGATCAGCGCAGAGGCGGCGGCCAGCATCCGCTCGACCCGCTCGCGGCTGCGTTGCTGGCTGGGCGCCCGGCGCGGCGATGCGATCTGGCCATCCTGTGAACCCGCTACGCTCGAGCCTTCCATCACTGTCTCCTGGCGAATGATCAACAAACTGGCTTGACTCACAAAATACGAGGGTTTATCACGTTTTGCAAATGTGAGGATTACTCATATTTGTGAGCAAAGGAAAATCGCCATGATCGATACAGCAGCAAAACCGATTTTGATCCTCGGCGGCACCGGCAAAACCGGCCGTCGTCTCGCGGACAGGCTGACGGCGCAGGGCCTGCCGGTACGGATCGGCTCGCGCTCGGGCACCCCGCCCTTCGACTGGGAAGACAATACGACCTGGGAACCCGCGCTCGATGGTGTCGGTGCCGCCTACATCAGCTACTATCCCGATCTTGCGGTGCCCGGCGCGGCCGAAGCAGTCGGCGCCTTCGCCAACCTTGCCGTGGCAAGCGGTGTGCGCCGGCTGGTGCTGCTGTCGGGGCGCGGCGAGATCGAAGCGCAACGTGCCGAAGAGATGCTGAAAGCCTCAGGTGCCGACTGGACGATCCTGCGCTGCGCCTGGTTTTCCCAGAATTTCAGCGAGAGTTTTTTGCTCGATCCGCTGCTGGCCGGTGAGGTGGCTTTGCCGGTCGGCACTGTCGGAGAACCGTTCGTCGATGCCGACGACATTGCCGATGCCGCCGTGACGGTGCTTACCCGGCAAGGCCATGTCGGCCAGCTTTACGAGCTGACCGGGCCGCGTCTGCTGAGCTTCGCCGACGCGGTCGCCGAGATCGGCAAGGCGGCCGGCCGCGACATCCGCTTTGTCAGGATTTCGCATGCCGAGTTCACCGCCGCAGTAGCCGGATACGAGTTGCCTGCCGAGTTCGCCTGGCTGCTCAACGAGCTGTTCACCGAAGTGCTCGACGGTCGCAACGAGGCGCTGACCGACGGCGTCGAGCGCGTGCTCGGCCGCGCCCCAAAGGACTTTTCCGCCTATGCAACCGAAACCGCTGGTACGGGCATATGGAGTGACTGACATGATCATGAAACTGCTTCCCAGCCTCACCTTCATCGCCGCGCTCGGCTCGGGCGTCGTCGCTGGTGTCTTCTTCGCCTTCTCCAGCTTCGTCATGCCGGGCCTCGCCCGCATGCCTGCCGCGGGCGGTATCGCCGCCATGAATTCGATCAACGTCACTGCGGTGACGCCGCTGTTCATGACCGCGCTTTTCGGCACCGGGCTGATCTGCCTCGTCCTCGTCGTCGGCGCTGTCATCGGCTGGGGCCAACCGGGCTCGTTGTGGCTTCTCGCCGGCGCCCTGACCTACCTCGTCGGCAACCTGATCGTGACGATGATCTTCAACGTGCCGCTCAACAACGCACTGGCCGCCGTCGATCCGGCAAGCGCCAACGGCGCCGCCGTTTGGGCCACCTATCTCAGGGACTGGGTGATGTGGGACCACGTCCGTACCATCACCGCCATCGTCGCGCTGGCCTGCTTCATCGTGGCGTGGCGGTGAACGAGGGCAGAAAGTTAAAAGACCTTGCGTCAGGCAGGGTCTTTTGACGGGGTATCTTTTGACTTGTCGCTCTTGCGGTCGGCATGGCCGAGATCGCGGTCCGGATCGATCACGTCGCGAACCAGTTGCTTAAGCCCTGCGGCATCGGGAAAGCCGCCGTCGCGCTTGCGGTCCCAGACCAGTGTCTCGTTGCAGGAAATGGTGAAGATGCCGCCGGTGCCGGGCACCAGCGTGACCTCGCCCAGATCCGTTGCGAAGGTCGACAGCAGCTCCTGCGCCATCCAGCCGGCCCGCAGCAGCCAGTGGCACTGCGCGCAATAGGTGATGCGGACCTGGGGCAACGGCTTTTCGGTCATGTCAGATTGAGTTCCGCTCATATCTCAGATTAAGCTCCGCTCATATCTCGGACTGAGCTGTGCTCATGCCGGACTGAACTCCGCTCATGTCTGGTTGAGCTGTGCTCATGCCGCGCTGAGCTTCGCCATGGTCTCGTCGTCGACCTCGAAATTGGCGTAGACGCTCTGCACGTCGTCATCGTCCTCGAGCGTGGCGACCAACTTCATCAGCGACTGTGCCCGCTCCTCGTCGACCGCAATGTTGGTCTGCGGCTTCCAGATCGGCTTCACTGATTCAGCCTCGCCGAGCGCGCCTTCCAGCGCCTTCGACACCTCACCAAGATACTCGAAGGCGCAATAGATCGTGTGGCCTTCCTCGTCCGACTGGACGTCGTCGGCCCCGGCCTCGATCGCCGCGTCCATGACCTTCTCCGCGCTGCCAACCGATGCCGGATAGAAGATTTCGCCGACACGGTCCCACATGAACGACACCGAGCCGGTTTCCCCCATCGCCCCGCCGGCCTTGGTGAAGGCGGCACGCACATTCGACGCCGAGCGGTTGCGGTTGTCGGTCAGCGCCTCGACGATGAGCGCAACGCCGCCTGGCCCGTAGCCTTCGTAACGCACAGCTTCGTAAGTCTCGGCGTCGCCCATCGACGCCTTGTTGATGGCGCGCTGGATGTTGTCTTTCGGCATCGACACCGCCTTGGCGTTCTGCACGGCAAGACGCAGGCGCGGGTTCATCGACGGGTCCGGCGTGCCGCTCTTGGCGGCGACGGTTATTTCGCGCGCCAGCTTGGAAAACATTTTCGACCGCACCGCGTCCTGGCGGCCCTTGCGGTGCATGATGTTCTTGAACTGTGAATGGCCAGCCATGGCACCCCTGTCGTCTTCTTGGCAGAGCATCCTGCAGCGAGGTAGTCACCTCGCCTTTGCCAAAATGCTCGAAGTCAAAATTTCAGAACGTCCCTGCTGCGTCCGGATGGACGTACGGCGCTCTATCTCGGAATGGCCGGCTTATAGATAAATCGGCTCAATTCGTCCAGCCGCGCCGTAAGGATGGTGCGGCAAGGTAACCGCCAGCTGCTTTCCTGCGAACGCTCACTCCTCCAGATCGGATCTCAGCCGGTCGAGAATGCTGATCGCATGCGTGGCGTACTGGCTGATCCAGCGGTCGTGGATCTGCTTGATCGGCAGCGCATTGAGATGGTTCCAGCGCTCGCGCCCCTCGCGCCGCGCCACCACCAGGTCGGCTTCCTCCAGCACTTTCAGATGCAGCATGACGGTGCAGCGGTCCATGTCGGGAAAGGCATCGCACAGCATGCCGGTGGTCCGCGGCGCGTCCTTTAGCTCGTCGAGCAGCGCGCGCCGGCGCGGATGCGCCAGCGCCTTGAAAACATTGTCATCCTGCGCCTTGCTTGACATGTTATATTTTTATAACATAATATCGATCCGATCAAGGAAGGAGCTGTGGATATGTCTCTTGGATTCAGAGTTTCGGGCCGCATCGGCAAACCGGTTGCCGAAGTCTTCGATGCGGTCGTCAATCCGAACAAGCTCAGCAGCTATTTCACCACCATCGGCGGCGCCAGTGCCCCGTTGGTGGCCGGCGCCAGGGTCGTCTGGTGGGGCAAGGTCCCGGTCGAGGTCGACGAGGTGGAGAAAGACAACCGCATCGTGCTGCGCTGGGACGCCACCGACGCCGACGGCAAGCCGGCCTACAAGACGCGCATCGAGATGAATTTCGAGCCGCTGGACGATGGCGGCACCTTCGTCACCATCGCCGAGGCCGGCTGGCACGAGGACGCGGTCGGCCTGAAGAAGTCCTACCTCAATTGCGAGGGCTGGTCGCAGATGCTGGCCTGCATGAAGGCCTATGTCGAATACGGCATCAATTTGCGCGACGGCTATTATCGCAGCGAGATGAAGGGCGAGCCCGCCAATGAAGACAATATCTGAGAAGACGGAGGAAAGAATGGCTGCGAAGATCACCGGCGGCATCAACATCGCCATGAAAGTGCCGCCCCACCAACACCAGGCGACGATCGCCTTCTACCGCGATGTCGTCGGCCTAAAACCGTTCACGGCCAAGGCGCCGGCTGTTGGATTCGAACTTGGTCCCAATCGCCTGTGGATCGACGAAGCGCCGATGCTGAGCCAGGCCGAGATCTGGCTGGAACTGTTCACCGATGATTTTCCGGCCGCCGCCGATCATCTCGCCAAGGCCGGTGTTGTGCGCTGCGACGCCATCGAGGCGCTCGGCGAAGGTTTTCGTGGCGGCTGGATCACCAATCCGGCCAACATCATTCACCTGGTGCGCGAACCCAACGCCTGGTGACTGAGACCGGTTCGGAAGGAGGACGAAATGGACATCCGTGAGACACCGACCGCCGAAGCCGGCATGCTGATCCGGCGGCCGGTCGCAGAAGTGTTCGAAGCCATCGTCGATCCAGCGATCACGACGAAATTCTGGTTCACCCACGGCAGCGGCAGGTTGGACAGCGGCAAGGAAGTTCGCTGGGAGTGGCGGATGTATGGCGTTTCGACGCCGGTCACGGTCAGCGAGTTCGTCACGAACGAAAAGATCGTCATGCAATGGAGCGATCCGCCGACCACGGTGGTCTGGACTTTTACCGAGATGCCCGGCGGCGCGACCTTTGTCGAGGTTCGCAATTTCGGTTTTGCCGGCAGCCCCGATGAGCAGGTCAAGCAGGCGATCGGCTCGACCGAGGGCTTCGCGCTGGTGCTCGCCGGCGCCAAGGCCTGGTTGGAGCAAGGCTTGACGCTTGGCCTGATCAGCGACCGTCATCCGAAGGGCGTGCCGACCCTTAGCTGAAGCGCTCAGGACCGCCGCTTTTCCTGCTCCGTCACATGACGACGGAGCACGCGGTTGATCTCGGTTTGATAACCGCCACCCTCGACGTGCTCCTTGAACCAGGACAGCACATCAGCGTCGAGCCGAATGGTCACCGGTTGCTTGAGCGGCCGATAAAGATGCCCGCGGCGAGCGTGAACCCAGTTCTCGGTCGGGGCTTCCGGAATGTCGGAAGTATCGATTTCGTCGTCAGGCAAATCAGCCAGCTTGGCAAGCTGGTCGCGCTGATCCTGGCTAAGCTCCTTCCTGCTCATAGCGCCTCCTTTCATGCGGCGTCGCTTTTCGGGCGCCGATAATCCGAACCCGTTCTTCATCTTCGAGATCAGGGTATGTGTGCACAACGAGCAAAACCACCAGCATCTCGATCATCCCAATCGCATGCCATCGTTGCTCCCCATCTTCGAACCGGTCAGGCACGATGAGATGAAGCGGATCGTCGAAGACGCCTTTTGCGAGATCGAATGCGACACCGTGCTTGGCAAGATTGCGCCTGGCCTTTTCAGCATCCCACTCGAACTGCAAGGCCGCACCATCATTTACAATATTGTACGTACAATTCCGTAAGAGTCAAGCGTCGATGACTCAGTGCCCCGCGCCGGCCTTTGCTTTTCTTCGACGTCGCGCCAGCATGTTGAGGCCCTCGACAAGAGCGGAAAAGCCCATGGCGGCGTAGATGTAGCCCTTCGGCACATGGAAGCCCATGCCGTCGGCGATCAGCGTCATGCCGATCATCAGCAGGAAGCTCAGCGCCAGCATGACGATGCTGGGATTCTTAGCGATGAAGTTGGCGAGCGGCCCGGCCGCCAGCATCATCACGCTGACTGCCACGATCACGGCGATGTACATGATGGCGATCTCGTCGGTCATGCCGACCGCGGTGATGATCGAATCGATCGAAAAGACGAGGTCGAGCAGCAGGATCTGGAAGACGGCGCCGCCCAGCGAAAGCTGCAGCGTTTCGCCGATCATCGTGTCCTGATGGTCCTCGAGATCGACCGTGTGGTGGATTTCCTTGGTCGCTTTCCAGACGAGGAACAGGCCGCCGGCGATCAGGATCAGATCGCGCCAGGAGAAACCATGGCCGAAAGCGGTGAACACCGGCGCCGTCAACTGGACGATGATCGAGATGGTGGCAAGCAGCACCAGCCGCATGATCAGCGCCGCCGAAATACCGATTCGCCGGGCGCGGGCCCTCTGCGCCTCCGGCAATTTGTTGGTCAGGATCGAGATGAAGATCAGATTGTCGATGCCGAGCACCACCTCCAGCACGATCAGCGTCAGCAACGCGACCCATGCAGTCGGATCGGAGACAAAGGCGAAATGTGGCGCCAGGAATTCGATGAGCTGCATGGAGGTCGTCCCCTCTTACGATCTGAAGCAGGCGTGGCCGGCAATTAGGTACTACAATCGCTTACATCAATGTCATGACCAGAACGAGGGCGCGGTTTCTTCGAGCCGCGGCCCGCGGCGAAACGGCGCAATCCGCTCGGTCAGGCCGCTGCGATCCGAAATGTCGACGCCGACGCCGCACAATGTCGCCGGGCCGCTCGCCGCCTCGAAGCGCCCTTTCGGCACCTTCGACAGAAACCGGTTGAGCGGCTCCTCCTTGTCCATGCCGAGCGAAGAATCATAGTCGCCGCACATGCCGGCGTCTGAGATATAGCCGGTGCCGCCGTTGAGGATATGGTGGTCGCCGGTCGGCTGATGCGTGTGGGTGCCGACAACCAGGCTGGCGCGGCCGTCGACGAAGTGCGCAAAGCACATTTTTTCAGAGGTCGCCTCGGCATGGAAATCGATGACCACCGCATCGGCCTGTTCGCCAAGCGGGCAGGCGGCAAGCTCGCGCTCGCCGGCCTGAAATGGATCGTCGAGTTCAGGATGCATGAACACCCGGCCCATGATGTTGGCGACCAGAACGCGCGCGCCGTTCCTGGCGATGTAGACGCCCGAGCCCCGCCCCGGCGTGCCCTTGGGGAAATTGGACGGACGCAGGAAGCGTTCCTCGCGCGGCGCGAAAGCCAGCGCATCGCGCTGGTCCCAGACATGATTGCCGGTGGTGACGACGTCGGCGCCCGCCGAGATCGTCTCGCGAAAGATCTCTTCGGTAATGCCGAAGCCGCCGGCGGCGTTCTCGCCATTGACGATGACGAAGTCGAGTTTGAAATCCGAGATCAGGCCGGGCAGTTGTTCCCACACCGCCGTGCGTCCCGTCTTGCCGACCATATCGCCGAGGAAGAGAAGTCTCATCTAAACATGATCCCGAACCGAAGGTCAGCGAAGCAAAAAGCTGCATGACTTCCGGAAAAGACCATGCGTCCAGGAACTTATCTACAATTTCGGCGCGAACCGGCGCAACCCGCTCTCGGTGAGTATTTCGGGAATGGTCACGTCATGCGGCTCGTCCGGCACCAGCGCCACCTGCTGGCAGTCGAAAGCAATGCCGATCAGCCGCGGCGGCTGCCCCTTGTCGACCAGCCGCGCGATGGCACGGTCGTAATAGCCGGCGCCATAGCCAATGCGGTGGCCGCGCGCGTCGAAAGCCGCGAGCGGCACCAGCATCACCTGGGGATCGAGCACCTCGGCCTCCTCATGCGGCCCGACGGTGCCGAACCCCATGTCGATCATCGGCGCGCCGCGCACCAGTTCGCGAAAGACGATGGTGGTCTTGTCGAGAATCGCCGGCAGGCAAAGCCGTGCACCTTTTTCGCGCAAGGCGAACATCAACGGCCGGACGTCGACTTCCGAGCGCATCGGCCAGAAGCCGGAGACGATCTGGCCCGGCTCCATCGCAATGCTGTCCCGCGCCGTCTCGGCCATTTCGAGCGCTGCCTCCACCCGCCAGAACGGATCGAGCGCGTCGCGGCGCCCGAGTGCTTCGCGTCGCAACTGTCTTTTCAGGTCTTTCGAGGATGTCATGCGCCGACGATAGAAAAGGTCAGATTTGGATGGAGTTTTAGGAGCGACGTTTTCCACCGCATGATCCACCGAAGCGTGGATCCTTTGCGTCAAGTGACGATCCACACAACCGGTGGAGAGAGCGATCCCGGGAACCTACAAAGTAGGTGGGCGCCGTATGAGAAAACCCACGGGTCTTCCCAGGGACAGCTCCCTAGGGATCATTAAGGCCCCGGGGAAAATGTTCTCCTGCCGGGAAGCGCAGACCGTCACGCCCAATATAGGCCGATGGCAGGCCAAGCGCCAGAGAGACGGCCATGTTCGGCGGCTTTATTCGTCGCAAGGTCCTGCCTGGGAGCTGCGCGGCACATGGGTTCACCGCGCCCTCGCCGCTGCGCCTTGCATGGGCTGGGCTGTCTCCTTACGGTTGCCATGAAAACCGAGGAGCAAAAATGCGTTTCGAAGGCACGGCGGCCTATGTCGCCGACAAGGATCTGATGGTGGCGGTCAATGCGGCGATCGCGCTGGAGCGGCCATTGCTGGTCAAGGGCGAGCCCGGCACCGGCAAGACCGAACTGGCCAGGCAAGTGGCGGCCGCGCTCGGCCTCGAGCTGATCGAATGGCATGTCAAGTCGACGACAAGGGCGCAGCAGGGCCTCTACGAGTATGACGCCGTGTCGCGGCTGCGCGACAGCCAACTCGGCGACGAGCGCTTCAACGACATCAGCAATTATATCAAGCGTGGCAAGCTGTGGGATGCCTTCGCGACGACCAAGAAGGTCGTGCTTCTGATCGATGAGATCGACAAGGCTGACATCGAGTTCCCCAACGATTTGCTGCAGGAACTCGATCGAATGGAGTTCTTCGTCTACGAGACCGGCGAGACGATCCGCGCCGCTGTGCGCCCGATCGTCATCATCACCTCCAACAACGAGAAGGAACTACCGGACGCTTTCCTGCGCCGCTGCTTCTTCCACTATATCCGCTTTCCCGACGTCGAGACGCTGCATCGGATCGTCGACGTGCACTATCCCGGCATCAAGCAGAACCTGGTGCGCGCCGCACTCACCCAGTTCTACGAAATCCGCGACGTGCGGGGCCTGAAGAAGAAGCCGTCGACCTCCGAGGCACTGGACTGGATCCGCCTGCTCGTGACCGACGATATCGCGCCCGAGGATTTGCGCGGCGACCCGAAAAACGCACTGCCCAAGCTGCACGGCGCGCTGTTGAAGAACGAACAGGACGTGCATCTGTTCGAGCGACTGGCCTTTATGGCGAGAAGGCAGGGGTGAGGAGCGGTCGGCCAAAGGCCGACGAACGCCCGAAGCCATAGCGCAGGGCCGGGCATGCGGCGGACAGCGCTTTCCCGTTGCTGGACCGTTGCCGCCGGCCGGGCACCGGGGCAGCCTTGGCCCGAAGCTTCGGAAGGAAATGAAATGACCGAGATCACCGTCCGCCCACTCGCACAATCCGACCATGCCGACTGGCAGCGTCTGTGGACTGCTTACCTCGGCTTCTACGAAACCAAGCTGCCGGAAGACGTCTACGCCGTCACCTGGAAGCGCCTGTTCACGGCGGGTGAGTTCGAACCAAAAGGGTTCATCGCCACGTTCGGCGGCAAGGCGGTCGGCCTGACGCACTATCTCTACCATCGCTCCTGCTGGTCCGAAAAAAACAACTGCTATCTGCAGGACCTGTTCGCCGACCCGGATGTGCGCGGCAAAGGCGTCGGCGCCGCCCTGATCGAGGCGGTCAAGCAGGAAGCCGGCAAGATCGGCGTCAAGAACGTCTACTGGATGACGCACGAGACCAACACCACCGCGCGCAAGCTCTACGACCACGTGGCGCGCAGGACCGGCTTCATCGAATATGATCTGATGTGATGAACGATCGATCACCCGGCTTGCCAGATGGATTTGAGGAGGAATGATGATGCACTATGTCGGAATTCTGGATAGCACCGATGACGTCTGGGGGGGTGCGGATGCCCGATCTTCCCGGCTGCCACGGCGGCGGCGCGAGCCCCGAGGAAGCAATTGCCGACGCGACGTCCGCCACCCGCGAATGGATCGAAGCACGTATTGCAAAGCACTTACCCATACCCAACCCAAGGACGGTAGCCGATTTGCTGCGATCCGGCGAAATCGACAGGCCCGGGCGTGAATCCGTCATGATCGTGAGGCACAGATAGCAATTGTTCATCCCTTTCTTCCTCGAACTGAAGGCTGCGCGGGTTCCGGTCTCGCTCCGGGAATATCTGTCGCTGCTGGAAGGGCTGGAGGCGGGGCTGGTCGACTATGACGTCGAGGGTTTTTACTATCTCGCCCGCTCGGCATTGGTGAAGGACGAGCGCCACATCGATCGTTTCGACCAGGTCTTTTCGCACGTCTTTAGGGGTGTCGAAGCGCTGGCTGGCGAAAACCCGGTCGACGTCGAAAACATCCCGGAGGAATGGCTGCGGCGGCTTGCCGAAAAGCACCTGACCGATGAGGAGAAAAAGCTGGTCGAGGCGCTGGGCGGTTTCGAAAAGCTGATGGAAACGCTGAAAAAGCGGCTGGAGGAGCAGAAGGGCCGCCATCAGGGCGGGTCGAAATGGATCGGCACCGGCGGCACCTCACCCTTCGGCGCCTATGGCTACAATCCCGAGGGCGTTCGCCTCGGCCAGCATGAGAGCCGCAACCGCCGTGCGGTGAAAGTCTGGGACAAGCGTGAATTCAGGAATTTCGACGATGCCGTCGAGCTCGGCACCCGCAACATCAAGATCGCGCTGAAGCGATTGCGCCGCTGGGTGCGCGAAGGCGCCGAGGAGGAGTTCGACCTGCCCGGCACCATCCACGCCACGGCCGAGCACGGCTATCTCGACGTGCAGACACGGCCCGAGCGGCGCAACGCCGTGAAGCTGCTGATGTTCTTCGATGTCGGCGGCTCGATGGACGATCACATCAGAAGCGTCGAGGAGCTGTTTTCGGCCGCCCGCGCCGAATTCCGCCAGCTCGAATATTTTTACTTCCACAACTGCCTCTACGAAGGTGTGTGGAAGGACAATCGCCGCCGCCATTCGGAGGTGATTCCGACCTTCGATCTCCTCCACAAATACGGTCCGGACTACAAGGTGATCGTCGTCGGCGATGCCTCGATGAGCCCCTATGAGATCGCGCATCCCGGCGGCTCGGTCGAGCACTGGAATCCGGAGGCCGGCGTCGTCTGGCTCAGCCGTCTGCTGCAGCAATGGCCGAACGCGGTATGGCTCAACCCCGAAAGCGAAAAGCACTGGGGTTTTACCCATTCGATCGCCATGATCCGCGACATCTTCGGCGGCCGCATGTTTCCGCTGACGCTGGCCGGGCTCGAGGCCGCGACGAAGCAGCTTTCAAGGAAGCACTGAATGGATTCACGCAAAACAGGACGGCCGACCTGTTTCCTCTGCCTGCAATGTGGCGTCCAGTTCGCGGCGGCAGCCGCGCCGCCGGACCATTGCCCGATCTGCGAGGACGAGCGGCAATATGCGCGCTGGGAGGGCCAGGCCTGGATCACGCCGCAAGAGCTCGCCGCCGGGCATCGGATCGTGATGAAGGACGACGCCGGCGTGCTCGCCTTCGGCATCGAGCCGCGCTTCGCCATCGGTCAGCGGGCGCTGCTGGCACAGACGCCGCACGGCAATGTGCTGTGGGACTGCATCTCGATGGTCAGCGACGAGGCGGTGGCCGAAATCAACCGACGAGGCGGCCTGGCCGCGATCGCCATTTCGCACTGCCATTATTATTCGGCGATGGTCGAGTGGAGCGAGGCGTTTGGCGGCGTGCCAATCTATCTGCATGCCGATGACCGCAAGTGGATCATGCGGCCGCATTCGGCTGTTGTCAGTTGGCAGGGTGAGACGCGCGCCCTGAACCCGTCGCTGACACTTATCCGTTGCGGCGGTCACTTTGCCGGTGGCCAGGTGCTGCACTGGAAGCGCGACGGCGGCAACGCCATCCTGGCCGGCGACATCTTGCAGGTGACGCCAACCCGCCGCCATGTCAGCTTCATGTACAGCTACCCGAACTACATCCCGCTCAATGCGCCGAAGGTGCTCCGCATCGCGTCGGCACTGGAGCCTTTCGCGTTCGACCATATCTATGGCGCATGGTGGAATCAGAACGTCATCGGCGATGCAAAGACGGCATTTGCAAGATCTGTTGCGCGCTATCTGGCAGCGATCGCCTGAGGAATTCTTCGCGGCAGGATTGGAAATACGGGCAAACGCCGTAACAAATGCCTATTTTAGGCGAACTTGGGAAAGCAGCCCAATAGCAGCATGAGCTAAGAGGCAAAAATGGATGGTCACACCTACCCTGTTACCCGCACCGATGCCGAATGGCGCGCCCGGCTGACGCCGGAGCAATATGCGGTGATGCGCAACCACGGCACCGAGCGGCCGGGCAGTTGCGCCCTGCTCCACGAGAAGCGCGCCGGCACATTTTCCTGCGCCGGCTGCGACCAGCCCTTGTTCGAATCCAAGCTGAAGTTCGAGAGCGGTACCGGCTGGCCAAGTTTCAACGATCCGGTGCCCGGTTCGGTCGAGACGACCGTCGACCGCAGCTACGGCATGGTTCGCACCGAATGCCACTGCGCCCGCTGCGGCAGCCATCTCGGCCACGTCTTCGAGGACGGCCCGCCGCCGACCGGCCTGCGCTATTGCATCAACGGGGTCGCGCTGAAATTCGAGCCGGCTGCCTGACTGGAATCCAGACGTTGTCAAACAACGGCTTCCGCCGGCCTTTGCCGGCAGCACTGTCCGTCAGATCACAACCACCAGGATCAGCCACAGCACAGCCCCCAGCGTCATCAGCGAAGCCTTGACGCCGCCGGTTTTCTCGGCGGTCCGCCACACCGCAAAAGTCAGGAAGAAATTGTACGGCACCGGTGCGAAATGCACCGCCAGAACGAGAGCGAGCGGCAGCTTCAGCCCGAGCAGGATCAGCGCCAGCACCGACACGGCGATGTTGATCGCCGTGCCGACAAGGACAAGATCGCGCCAGAACAGCCGGTCTAGCGGCGCCGTGCCTTGCCAGCGCGAGCGGAAGAAACCCGCCGCACGGCCTGCCTTGCCGTCTTCGCCTTCGAAAGTCTCTGGCGCACTCATCGATGCGGCTTTCCCTCATTCGACAGCCGCAGAGATTTCCAAAGCAGCAAGCCTGTCAACGCAAATCGATCATCGCCACGCAAGCGAATGATTTGACAAATTGTCATCAAACGGTCGTGAAACCTTTCTACGTCGCCCTTGTCGGCGTTTCGGCAAAGACACCTTGCCGGACTCTGCCGCCCCATCATCCAGTCGCCTGCCAAGGGAGGTCTTGAGATGAGCGATAATGTCTACAACGTGCTGTTTCTTTGCAACGCCAATTCGGCGCGATCGATCATGGCGGAAGCCATTCTCAGCCGGATCGGTGGCGGCAGGTTCAAGGCGTTTTCCGCCGGTTCGCAACCGAAGGGCGAGGTCAATCCCTACGCACTGCAGCTGCTCGAAAGCCTCGGCTACGATACGAGCTTCGCCCGTTCGAAAGGCTGGGACGAGTTTGCCGAGCCCGACGCGCCGGAAATGAATTTCATCTTCACGCTTTGCGACAGCACCGCGAATGAACCCTGTCCGATCTGGCCGGGTCATCCGATGACCGCGCTCTGGTCGATACCGGACCCAGCCAAGGCAGACGGCACCGAAGCCGAACTGCATCTTGCCTTTGCCGATGCCTATCGCATGCTCAACAACCGCATCTCGCTGTTCACCAATCTGCGGATGGATGCGCTCGACCATCTGGCGCTGCAACAGCATCTCGATCGGATTGGCCGCGACACGGCGAAGCCGAACTAACTCAAGCCACTGCGACGCGAATTCACGAACCGGCTTCGCCACCCTCGCCCAGCACCTCGGCAACGGCGCGCTCGAAACGCGATGCTTCCGTCACCAGCCAGTCGGCCATGGCCGGCCAATTGTCCTCGGCAAAACAGTTCACGCGCCACAGCGAATTGATGCCAAGGCCCTCGCAACTCTGTTCCGGCCTGAGCTTCAACCTGTTTTCGATCGCCGGCTGGAACGGCTTCAACCGCGACCAGGCTTGCGTGGCACCGAACTTCTCGTTGCGGCCGAAGAAAACGCCGACATGGTTCTGCGCCGGCGCGACATACATGGAAAGGACCAAGGCGAAGTCGGGCAGCCCGCGCTGCCAGAACCAGGGTCCCCGCCGCGCCATCAGAGGCCTTTCTTCCGGATGCCGTTCCGCGAACAGCATCCAGAAGCCGCGTTGGCGGAACTCAGAGGCGCGGCGGCCGCCAAAGTCGAATTCGCTCATGGTTCGACCCGTTGCGGGCGCAACCGGCGCCCAGGGCTGTTACCAGCCTTACACCATGCCGAGTGCGGCTTTGTAGAGATCGAGGATGGTTTCCTCCTCTTGCCGCTCAGCCTGATCCTTCTTGCGCAGCCGGATGATCGACCGCATCGCCTTGGTGTCGAAGCCGGTGCCCTTGGCCTCGGCGAACACTTCCTTGATGTCGTCGGCGATCGTCTTCTTCTCTTCCTCGAGCCGCTCGATGCGCTCGATGAAGGCTCGCAGCTGGCCGGCGGCAACAGTCTGGCTGGTCTCGGTGATGTCGTCGGCCATTTTTTCTCCGCGTCGTTTTCCATGCCGCGACTCACGAACCGTCGCGGCGAATTTGCAGCGGTTCGATGCCCGACCGGAGCCGACCGGTCAAGCTGTTATCGATGCGGCATGAAGGGCTGCCGCCAGACACAGACTACTCTGCCCGGGCAACATTTCTGTCTCATCCGAAGGCGATCAGCAGATCCTTGGCGTCGATCTGATCGCCGGCCTTGACCAGCACTTCGGCTATCGTGCCGTCGCGCTCGGCATGCAATGCCGTCTCCATCTTCATCGCCTCGATGGACAAAAGCACGTCGCCGGCCTTGACCGCTTGGCCGGCGGCAACGGCGAGCGCCGAGACGACGCCCGGCATCGGTGCGCCGACATGCGCCTCGTTGCCGGGCTCGGCCTTGCGCCGCGCCTTGGCGGCGGAAGCGCCGTGCGCCCGATCCGGCACTTTGACCCGGCGCGGCTGGCCGTTGAGCTCGAAGAACACGGTGACCATGCCCTTCTCGTCGACATCGCCGATGGCCAGGCAGCGCACCACCAGCGTCTTGCCCTTCTCGATGTCGACAAAGATCTCGTCCTCCGGCTTCATGCCGTAGAAATAGGTCGGCGTCGGCAGCACGCTCACCGGCCCATAGGTTTCCTGCGCTGCGGTAAAGTCGGAGAAGACCTTCGGGTACATCAGCCACGAGGCGAATTCGAATTCGCTGAGCTTGCGCTCGAGCTTGTCTTCGATCTCCTTGCGGCTGGCCTTGAGATTGGCTGCTTTCAGCAGCGAACCGGGCCGCACGGTGATCGGTTTGTCGCCTTTCAGCACCTTCTTCTGCAGTGCCTCCGGCCAGCCGCCCGGCGACTGGCCGAGGTCGCCGCGCAGCATCGACAAGACCGAGTCGGGGAAGGCGATATCCCTGGCCGGATTTTCGACATCGGCAACCGTCAGGTCCTGGCTCACCATCATCAGCGCCATGTCGCCGACGACCTTGGACGACGGCGTCACCTTTACGATGTCACCGAACATCAGATTGACGTCGTGATAGGTCTGCGCCACTTCGTGCCAGCGCGTCTCCAGCCCGAGCGAGCGCGCCTGCTCCTTGAGGTTGGTGAACTGCCCACCCGGCATTTCGTGCAGGTAGACTTCCGAGGCCGGCCCCTTCAGGTCGCTTTCGAAGGCAGCATACTGGTTGCGCACCGCCTCCCAGTAGAACGAGATGTTCCTGATCCATTGCGGGTCGAGGCCCGGATCCCGCTCGGTGCCCTTCAGCGCCTCGACGACCGAGCCCAGGCAAGGCTGCGAGGTGTTGCCGGACAGGGCATCCATCGCCGCGTCGATGGCGTCGACACCGCTGTCCACCGCCGCCAGCACCGTCGCCGCCGACAGGCCTGACGTGTCGTGCGTGTGAAAGTGGATCGGCAGGTCGGTCGCCTCGCGCAGCGCCTTGAACAGTGCGCGGGCGGCATTCGGCTTCAAGAGCCCGGCCATGTCCTTGACCGCGACGATATGGGCGCCGGCCGCCTGCAACTCCCTGGCCAGCGCGACGTAGTATTTGAGGTCGTACTTGGCTCGGGCCGGGTCGAGTATGTCGCCGGTGTAGCAGATCGCTGCTTCGATCAGCTTGCCTTCGGCGCCGACCGCGTCCATGGCGACGCGCATGTTGTCGACCCAGTTCAAACAGTCGAAGACGCGGAACAGGTCGACGCCGCCGCTTGCTGCCTGTTTGACGAAATGCTGGACGACATTGTCGGGATAATTGGTGTAGCCGACGCCGTTGGCGCCGCGCAAAAGCATCTGCAGCAACAGATTGGGCGCTGCCTCGCGCACCAGCGACAGCCGCTCCCACGGGTCCTCGGTGAGAAAGCGCATGGCGACGTCGAAGGTCGCCCCGCCCCAGCATTCGAGCGACAAAAGCTGCGGCAGCGCGCGTGCATAGGTGCCGGCAATGCCGGCGATGTCATAGGTGCGCACGCGCGTCGCCAGCAGGGATTGGTGTCCGTCGCGCATCGTCGTGTCGGTGACCAGCACTTCTTTGCATGCGCGCATCCAGGCCGCGAATTTCTCCGGCCCAAGCGCGTCGAGCTTCTGCTTGCTGCCATCGGGCACGTTGCCGTTGAGGTAGGGCACCATGGGTGCCGCCGCATCGGCCTTAGGCTGCGGCCGGCCACGGGTTTCAGGATGGCCGTTGACGCTGACATCGGCCAGGTAGTTGAGCAGCTTGGTCGCGCGATCCTGCCGCTTCACGCTCGCGAACAGTTCCGGTGTCGTATCGATGAACTTGGTCGTATAGGAATTTTCGGCGAAACTTGGGTGATTGATGATCGCCTCGAGGAAGGTGAGGTTGGTCGCCACCCCGCGAATACGGAACTCGCGCAGCGCCCGGTTCATGCGGGCGATGGTCTCGGCCGGCGTCGGCGCCCAGGCCGTCACCTTCTCCAGCAGCGGATCGTAAAAGCGGGTGATGACCGCGCCGGAATAGGCGGTGCCGCCATCGAGGCGGATGCCGAAACCGGTGGCGCCGCGATAGGCGGTGATGCGGCCATAGTCGGGGATGAAATTATGCTCGGGATCTTCCGTGGTGATGCGGCACTGCAGCGCGTGGCCGTTGAGCCTGATATCCTTCTGCGCCGGCACGCCCGATTCCCCCGTGCCGATGGCAAAGCCATCGAGGATATGAATCTGCGCCTTGACAATGTCGATGCCGGTCACCTGCTCGGTGACGGTGTGCTCGACCTGGATGCGCGGATTGACTTCGATGAAGTAGAATCTGCCGGTGTCGGCATCCTGCAGGAACTCGACCGTGCCGGCGCCGACATAGCTCGTCTCGCGCGCGATCTTCAGCGCGTAGCCGCAAAGCTCTTCGCGCTGCGACATTTCGAGATACGGCGCCGGCGCGCGCTCGACCACCTTCTGGTTGCGGCGCTGGATCGAGCAATCGCGCTCGAACAGGTGCACGGCATTGCCGTGTGTGTCGCCCAGCACCTGGACCTCGACATGGCGGGCGCGCTCGATCAGCTTTTCGAGATAGACCTCGTCCTTGCCGAAAGCGGCTTTCGCTTCGCGCTTGCCCTCCGTCACCTCGCGGGCGAGATCGACTTCCGAGCGGATGGCGCGCATGCCGCGGCCGCCGCCGCCCCACGACGCCTTCAGCATCACCGGATAGCCGATCGTCCTGGCGAGCGCCTTCACCGTCCCGATGTCGTCCGGCAAGGGATCGGTGGCGGGGATTACCGGCACGCCGACCTCGATCGCCAGGTTGCGTGCGGCGACCTTGTTGCCGAGCCTGCGCATCGTATCCGGCTTGGGTCCGATGAAAATAATGCCGGCCTTGGCGCAGGCTTCGGCGAATTCAGGGCTTTCCGACAACAGCCCATAGCCCGGATGGATGGCATCGGCGCCCGAAAGCCTGGCGACGCGGATCACTTCCTCTATCGACAGATAGCTTTCGATCGGCCCCATATCCCTGTTCAGATGCGGCCCGCGCCCGACCTGATAGCTTTCATCCGCCTTGAAGCGGTGCAGCGAGTATTTGTCCTCCTCGGCCCAGATCGCCACGGTTTTGAGGCCGAGTTCGTTGGCCGCGCGGAAGACGCGGATGGCGATTTCGGACCGGTTGGCGACAAGGATCTTCGTGATTGCCAAGGACAAGGCTCCGGACGCTGACGGAAGGGGAACTGCGCCATGATTAACGCGAAAATGCTGCAGCGCAAACAAAATCGGGCGACGGCCATTAAACCGATTTAAATCCCGCTCATTGGGTAGAGCGCCGCGCGTTCCCTCGAATGCGCAAAGGTGCCCCGAGGAAAGGTAAAACGGCACACATAAAAATGCCCGGCGCGAGGCGCCGGGCATTCCGAAATTGTCGTCGTCGGCAGGCTTACATCTTCTGGACGTAGGTGTATTTGCCGTCGTCGCCCTTCTTCCATTCGTACATGACGTAACCAGGCAGTGTCGGATCGCCCTTCTCGTCGTAGGAAAGATCGCCCAGCACGGTCTTGAACGGGCCATTGGCCTTGAGAGCCTTGGCAACTTCCATCGGATCGTTCGACTTGGCGGCTGTGGCTGCTCCCACGATCGCCTGCATGGCGGCGTAGGAATAAAGCGTGTAGGCCTCCGGCTCGAAGCCCTGCGCACGGAACTTCTCGACCAGTTCCTTGTTCGCCGGGATCAGACGCGGATCCGGGCCGAACGTGTTCAGCGTGCCCTCAACCGCGTCACCGGCGATTGAGGCCAGTTCGTTCGACACGATGCCGTCGCCGGAAACCAGCGTGGCTTCGAGGCCCTGGTCAGCCACCTGGCGGATGATCAGTCCGGCTTCGGTGTGCAGACCACCCCAATAGATGATGGAAACGCCGGCTTGTTTCATCTTGGCGATCAACGCCGAGAAGTCCTTGTCGCCGATATTGACGCCTTCATACATGACTTCCGTCACGCCGGCAGCGTTCATCGCCTTCTTGGTCTCGTCGGCAAGGCCCTGACCATAGGTCGTCTTGTCGTGGACGACCGCGATCTTGGCATCCTTGAAGTTCTCCGCGAGATAGGCGCCGGCGATGCTGCCCTGCTGGTCGTCGCGTCCGCAGGTACGGAACGTGTTCCACAGGCCGCGCTCGGTGAACTGCGGGTTGGTCGCGGCCGGCGTGATCTCGAGGATACCGTTCTCCGCGTAGACTTCCGATGCCGGGATCGAAACGCCCGAGTTGAAGTGGCCGACCACGAACTTGACGCCGTCGCCGACGAACTTGTTGGCGACCGAAATGCCCTGCTTCGGATCGGAGACGTCGTCGCCGACCGTGAGCTTGACCTGCTCGCCGTTGATGCCGCCGGCCGCATTGATGTCGGCGACAGCCTGTTCGGCGCCCTTCTGCAACTGCGCGCCGAAGGCGGCATTCGGGCCGGTGATCGGACCGGCAACGCCGATCAGGACGTCAGCCCACGCGCTTCCGCTGAACGCGACGAGCGCGGTCAGGGCGACGGCGGACAAAAGTGATTTTCTCATGTAAAACGCTCCCATTTACAGGTGGGCGTGGATGATGCTTTCATGCGATGCCCACCTTTACTCGCAGAAAGCGTACTTTGCCGATTTTCAGGCACTTGTCACGCCGATTCATCCGCGAAAAGGCGTTAATGATGAACGTCAACCTTTTGGTTTCCAACTCAAAAGCGATGCTCTTTCGTAGAGCCAGCTATACTGTGTCACCATCTGGTTGGTGCGCGTGTATTGATAGCCGATGAAGCCCAATATCATCAGGACGATGGTGTCGACGATGTAGTAGTGCAGCGAAAACATCGTGCCGCCGAACAGCGCGTGATGGATGAACCTTACGGCGATGCCGAGGCCGAGCATATAGGCGAACAGCTGGAGAAAACTGCGCCATGTCTGGGCGCAGGCCTTGCCCGTCATCCATGCCGCCCAGCCGCCAAGCAGGCAGGTGACGAAGAAGAACTGCCAGACCGAGGGTTCCTCGTAGAGAATGCCCTGCATGATGAAGACTCCTGAACTCAGTGATGGCCGCCTTCGAGATAGGCGGCGCGCACGTCCGGATCGGCGAGCAGCTCCTTGCCGGTGCCGCTCATCGTCACGTTGCCGTTGACCATGACATAGCCGCGCGTGGCGAGCTTCAGCGCGCCGAAGGCGTTCTGCTCGACCAGGAACACGGTCAGCCCCTGCGTGCGGTTCAACTCGCGGATGGCGTCGAAGATCTGCTTGACGATCAGCGGCGCCAGGCCCAGCGACGGCTCGTCGAGCAAGAGCAGTTTCGGCCGCGCCATCAGCGCACGTCCGATCGAAAGCATCTGCTGCTCGCCGCCCGACAGCGTGCCGCCGCGCTGGGCAATGCGTTCCTTCAGGCGTGGAAACAGCGTGAACACCTTCTCGACGTCCTCGTCGTAGTGCTTGAGGTCGTCGAGGCTGGCGCCCATCTGCAGGTTTTCCATCACCGTCATGCGCGGGAAGATGCGCCGGCCCTCCGGCGACTGGGCGATGCGCATGCGCGCGATCTCATGGGTCGGCAACTGGGTGATGTCGGTGCCGGCGAAGGTGATGGTGCCCGCCCGCGCCCGTGGTGCACCAAAAATGGTCATCATCAGCGTCGACTTGCCGGCGCCATTGGCGCCGATCAGCGCCACGATCTCGCCCTGCTTGACGGTGACATCGACGCCGTTCAGCGCCCTGATGTTGCCGTAATAGGTCTGGACGCCCTTGATGTCGAGCAGCGTTGTGCCGGCCATCATTCATCCCCTCCGCCCCGGTTGGAGTCGCCCGGTGTCTTTGGCTTTGCCGGAGCCTTGGCGGCCGGCTTTGTCGCGGAAGGTTTCTCCGTCGGTTTGGCTTCGGCCGGCGATGCGGGCCTTGCCGCCGCGCCCGACCTTGCATCGACCTGCCCGGCTTTCGACGCGCCCTTCGACACCGTGACGCGTTCGCCCTCACTGTGTCCGACCGTTTCGGTCACCGGTCCGGCGAAATACGAGGACGACGAGCCCGGACCGTGCGTCGAATCCGGGCCGGTGTCGAGTTGCTCGATGACGTCTTCGTCGCCGACCTCGATCAGCACCGTCTCGACGTCCTCGTCTTCGACCCCAAGATAGGCGGCGATGACACGCGGGTCGGTGCGCACCGCATGCGGACTGCCGTCCGAGATCTTGCGCCCGTATTCGAGCACCACGACATGGTCGGAAATCTGCATGACCACCGCCATGTCGTGCTCGATCAGCAGGATCGAGGTGCCGGTGTTGTCCTTGATGTCCATAAGGAGCGCGTTGAGCGCCATTGATTCCTTCGGATTGAGCCCTGCCGCCGGTTCGTCGAGGCAGAGCAGTTCCGGACCCGTGCACATGGCCCGCGCGATCTCCAGGCGCCGCTGCGCGCCGTAGGGCAAGTCGCCGGCCGGATCGTCGGCTCGATCGACGAGGTCGGCCTTTTCCAGCCAGTGCTTGGCGAGATCGATCGACTCGGCCGACGCCGTCCGGTAGCCGCTGAAGCCAAACAGGCCGAGGACAGTGTAGCCGGACGCCTTCATCAGTTTGTTGTGCTGCGCCACCAGCAGGTTCTCCAGCAGCGTCATGCCGGAAAACAGGCGGATGTTCTGGAAGGTGCGCGCCACCTTGGCTCGCGCCGGAATCTCATGGTTCGGCAGCCGTTCGAGCAGATAGCTCGAGCCGTCGCGCCGGTTGAGCGTGAGCATGCCCTCAGACGGCTTGTAGAAGCCGGTGATGCAGTTGAACACGGTTGTCTTGCCGGCGCCGTTCGGCCCGATCAGCGCGGTGATCTCGCCGCGCCTGGCCTGGAAGGACAGGTCGCCGATGGCGACCAGACCGCCGAACTTCATCGACAGATGTTCGACCTGCAGGATGGCATCGTTCACGGATGGGTTCGCATCGCTCATCAGCCGTGGCCCTCCTTGGTGAAGGAGCCGGATACAGCCCTGCTCTCCTTGAGAAAGGCTGTCGGTTCACGACTGCCGACGAAGCCGCGCGGCTTCCACAGCATGACGATGACCATGGCCATGCCGAACAGCAGCATGCGGTAGAGTTCCGGCGTGAAGTCGGGACCGAAGACCTGCTTCAGGAAATCGAGTTCGCGCAGCACCTCGGTGCCACCGATCATCACCATGGCGGCGACGGCGATGCCGACCAGCGAACCCATGCCGCCGAGCACGACGATGGCGAGGATGATGGCCGATTCCAGGAAGATGAAGGATTCGGGGCTGACGAAACCTTGCCGCGCGGCGAAGAACGAGCCGGCGAAGCCGCCGAACATGGCGCCGGTGGCAAAGGCGGTGAGCTTGGTGGTGGTGGTGTTGATGCCGAGCGAGCGGCAGGCGATCTCGTCCTCGCGCAGCGCTTCCCAGGCGCGGCCGACGGGCATGCGCCTAAGCCTTATGGTGACGAAGGCGGTGAGCAGGCAGAGGCCGAGAATCAGGTAGTAGAGGAAGATCTTGTAATAGGCGCTCGACGTGGCGATGTCCAAGACCTTGGCGATATAGTTCGGATCCGAGACGTTGAACGACATCAGTCCGAAAAACGTGACCTTGGGAATGCCGGAGATACCGGCCGAGCCGTTGGTAACCTCACGCCAATTGATCAGCACGAGACGAATGATCTCGCCGAAGGCCAGCGTCACGATCGCCAGGTAGTCGCCGCGCAGGCGCAGCACCGGAAAGCCGAGCAGCACCCCCCAGAAGGCGGCCATGGCGCCGGCGGCAGGCAGCAGGATCCAGAACGACAGGCCGTATTGCGTGCCGAGCAGCGCATAGGCATAGGCGCCGACGGCATAGAAGGCGACATAACCAAGGTCGAGCAGGCCGGCGAGGCCAACGACAATGTTCAGCCCCCAGGCCAGCATGACATAGATCAGGATCTGAATGCCGTAATTGTCGACCCATTTCAGAGAACCCTGGAACCCGGCGGCCACCGATCCTCCATACACAGCAAGCACCAGCACAACGATGATTGGGTAGAGCGCCAGTGCGGTTATGCCCAATGCCGAGAAATGGGCATGGATGAAGGTTCGGAAATAAAACATCACCGAGGCGAGGGCGTAGATGGTCGCCAGCGCTCTCAGGAACCGTGCATAACCGGCCAGACCGGGGCCCAGCAATCCGTCAAGGGAGCCGGCAAGGAAAACCAGCACGGCCACTATGACGATGGCAGCGATGAAATACGGCAAGCGGAAGAACCGCGCCGCCATGCTCTGCGGCAGCAGGCCGGTGGCGACGTCGACGATCTTCTGATTTGCCAGGAAAGGCTGTCCGTAGGCGACATAGAGAAAACGGCCGGCCATGGTCAGCACGACCACGACTGCAAGAAGCCACCAGCGCTGTACAAGGATCAGCTCGTTGGAGATGTTCTGGTCGGTCCTCAGGCCGATGAACAGCACGAACAGGCCGAGCGCGATGGCGCCGGCATAAAGCGCTTCGCGGGTAGCGCGCTGCATGGGAGTGGCGACGATGTCGCGCTCCGGAGACGTGGTGACCGCCATGAACTCAGACCTTTTCGACTTCTGGCCGGCCGAGAATGCCGGAAGGCAGGAAGATCAGCACGATCGCCAGGATGGAGAAGGCCGCGACGTCCTTGTAGTCGATCGAGAAATACGCCGACCACATGCTTTCGATGAAGCCGATCATAAGCCCGCCGAGCACGGCGCCGGGCAACGAGCCGATGCCGCCGAGCACGGCCGCGGTGAACGCCTTCACGCCGGGCGTGAAACCGTCGGAGAAGGCGATGACGCCATAATACATCAGGAACAGCGTGCCGGCGACGGCGGCAAGGGCCGCACCCATGACGAAGGTGATCGAGATGGTGCGGTCGACGTCGATGCCGAGCAACGCCGCCATCTTGCGATCCTGCTCGCAAGCCCTTTGGGCTCGACCCAGCGAGGTCTTGTTGACCAGGTACCAGAACAGCGCCAGCAGCAGCGCGGTGACGATGACGATGACGATTTGCTTCAGCGACACGCTGACGCCCTCGATATTATAGACCTTGGACACCATCGGCGGGATCGGCTTGTTGCGCGGCCCCTGCGTCACCTGGACGAAGTTCGACAGCGCGATCGACATGCCGATCGCGGTGATCAGCGGCGCCAGCCGGAACGACCCGCGCAACGGCCGATAGGCTACCTTTTCGATCGTCCAGTTGTACAGGCTGGTCAACAGCATCGCGACGATCATCATGACCAGCAGCGCGATCACCACCGGCACCGAATAGAACATCGCGCCGAGGATGAGGAAAACGATGAGGGCGGCGAAGGCGCCGACCATGAAGATGTCGCCATGGGCGAAATTGATCATGCCGATGATGCCGTAGACCATCGTGTAGCCGATCGCGATCAGTCCATAGATCGATCCCAGCGTCAGCCCATTGATAAGCTGCTGGACAAAATACTGCATGCTGTCGTGGCTCCCCTGGAATGTCGCCCATGCAGACGCATTCCTTTTCGTATTTCCCCTAGTCGTAAAGTTTCGAGCCCGGATTGCAACGTCATTCTTTAATCGGCATGCGTGATTTTGAAGCACGCAATCGGATTGCCCGTTCTTCCCTTCCCGGCCTCTGGACTATCTCCGACCCTATCATTGGCCTAACGCAATGTCTTTGGCGATTCGTCGTCAAAATGCACGCTGCTTCGAAGGAATCGCCGTAAAAATAAGTTGATGAGCGGGATCGTTGCGCTGTCTGGGCAATCGATCCTTGCATTCTGTTCGATTCCCTGCGTCAGGATTCTCTCTCTATTTGACGACGAATCCGTGCGCGAACGGATCGCGATCGTCGATGAAGATCGTGTTCAATCCGGTCATGCGCGCCCAGCCGCCGATCGAGGGGATGATCGCCGGCTTGCCCGCCACCGTGACTTCCTTCTCGACCCTGCCCTTGAACAGCGAGCCGATGATCGATTCGTGGACGAATTCGTCGCCGGTCCCAAGTTTGCCCTTGGCGTGAAGCTGCGCCATCCGCGCTGAGGTGCCGGTGCCGCAAGGCGAGCGGTCGATCGCCTTGTCGCCGTAGAAGACGGCGTTGCGCGCATCAGCCTGGCTGTCGGTCGGCGCGCCCGTCCACAGTATGTGCGACAGCCGGTCGATGCCGGGATTCTCGGGATGCACGAAGGCGTATTTTTCGTTGAGCCGCTGCCGCACCACCGGGCTCCAGGCGATGAGGTCGCCGGCAGAGTGGTCGGCCATGTCGCGAAAGGTCTTCTGCGGCTCGACGATGGCGTAGAAATTGCCGCCATAGGCGACATCGACGCTGATCTCGCCGAGTTGCGGACATTCGACAGTCAGACCCTCCGCATGGAGGAAGGACGGCACGTTGGTGATGCGCACCTCCTCGACATATTCGCCGACCTGCCTGTACTCGGCGGTGACCAGGCCGGCCGGCGTGTCCAGCCTGAGCAAGCCCGGTGTCTTCGGCTTGACCAGCCCGTGCTCGATGGCCATCGTCACCGTGCCGATGGTGCCGTGACCGCACATTGGCAGGCAGCCCGAGGTTTCGATGAACAGGATGGCGATATCGCAATCGGGCCGCGTCGGCGGATAGAGGATCGAGCCGGACATCAAATCATGGCCGCGCGGCTCGAACATCAGCCCTGTTCGGATCCAGTCATATTCGGCCAGGAAATGCGCGCGCCGCTCCATCATCGTCGCGCCGTCGAGCAGCGGTCCGCCGCCGGCGACCAGCCGCACCGGATTGCCGCAAGTGTGACCGTCGATGCAAAAGAAGGAGTGGCGCGCCATTTCTAGATCCCGTCAGAAGCGGTTCGGAGAAAACGGAAACAGATCAAACACCGGATTTTGGCCGAGAATGAGATCGCGGACCAGGCGTCCGGTGGCAGCCGCCTGGGTCAGGCCGAGATGGCCGTGGCCGAAGGCATAGACTATCGTGCCGGCCCGCCTGGCGCCACCGATCACCGGCAGCGAATCCGGCAGCGATGGCCGCAATCCCATCCATTCGCGGCCGCCGGCCGGGTCAAGCCCCGGCAGGAATTTCTGTGCCTTGTCGAGCAGCGCTTTCGAGCGGGCGTAGTTGGGCGGCCGCTCAATGCCGCCGAGCTCGACCGCGCCGCCGACGCGCACGCCGGTTTCAAGCGGCGTGACGACGAAGCCGTGGCCGGAGAAGATCAGTTGCCGCTTCACGTCGAAGGCGGTCTTCGGCAGCGTCGTGTTGTAGCCGCGCTCGGTCTCGAGCGGGATGCGGTCGCCGATATGTTTCGCCAGGAGATGCGACCAGGCGCCGGCGGCGATGACGAGGCATTTTGCCTGCCGCACCGTGCCATCGGCCAGCGTCAATGTCGCGCCGTCCTGTCCCGCCCCGACGTGGTCGATCCGAGCCTTTTCGAAACGCGCGCCCTTGGTTTCGGCATAAGCCCAGATCGCTTTGCCCAATAATTTCGGATCCGTAACGGTCTTCCATCCCGGCACGAAAGTGCCCTTGACGAACCGCGGCGACAGGCCCGGCTGCAAGGCGGCGAGCGCATCGCCCTCGACTTGGCTGAAGCCGATGCCGAAGCGTTGCCTCGCCGCCCAACCGGGCAGCGACGCCTTGTATTCGGCCTCGCTCTCGTAAAGTTCGAGCGAGCCGTCCTCGCGCAGCATGTTTTCGGTGCCTGAGCGCGCCATCAGCCCGGCCCATTCGGCCTCGGCGAGCCGCATCATCCCGGCCTGCGTCGCGAGGCTGGCCGCGTAGCGGTCGCTTCGTCCGGCGCGCCAGAAGCGGACAAGCCAGGGCAGCAGCTTCGGCAGGTAGGTGGGCGGGATGCTGAGCGGGCCGAGCGGATCGGCAAGCCATTTCGGCAGATGCCTGATCATGCCCTTGTGGGCCAGCGGCAGCACATCGGAAAAGGCCAGGGCGGCGGCATTGCCGGAACTCGTTTCCTCGCAGATCCCCGTCCGATCGAAGATCGTGACGTTTCGCCCCGCCTCGGCCAGATAGGTGGCGACACAGATGCCGATGATGCCGCCGCCGATAATGGCGATGTCCTCCCCTTCTCCCCGTTCACGAGGAGAAGGTTCCCGAAGGGCGGATGAGGGGCGGCGCCCCACCTTTGCCGACTTGGAAATTCCTTGCACGTGGGCGCTGCCCCTCATCCGGCTGCCGCCATCTTCGCCCCGTAAACGGGGAAAAGAGAGCCTGCCTCAAAACCTCGGGAGCTCCGGCCGCGCCGCCAGCGCATCCCTGGCGATCTTTTCGACCGTCTTGCGGCGCTCGCCCGACAGCGGCTGGCGCGGCATGCGCACGCGGTCGTTGGTGTTGATCGCCAGGACTTCGGCGAGCTTGATGTTCTGCACCAGATAGGTCGACACGTCGAGGTCGAGCAGTGGCCGGAACCAGCGGTAGATTGTCAGCGCCTCCTCGCGGCGGCCCTGCTTCATCAATTGGTAGATCGCGACCGTTTCGCGCGGGAACGCGGTGACCAGTCCCGCCACCCAGCCGATGGCGCCGACCGACAGCGCCTCGAACGCCAGATTGTCGACGCCGGTGAACAAATCGTAGCGGTCGCCGAAGCGGTTGATGATTTCGGTCGAGCGGCGGATGTCGTCGGAGGATTCCTTGATGGCGACGAAGCGCTTGTCCTTCGCCAATTCCTCCATCTGATCGACGGTGACGTCGACGCGGTAGGCAAGCCGGTTGGAATAGATCATCACCGGCAGGTCGCCGGCCTCGGCGACGGCACGCAGTGCCGCAACCGTCTCCTCCGCATTGGTGTGATAGATCGGGCTCGGGACCACCATCAGCCCGTTGGCGCCCTCCTTGGCGGCGCGGCGCGCGATCGCCGCCGCCTCGCGGGTGCCAGGTTCGTTGACAGTCAGCAGAACCGGCTTGCTGCCGGCGATCTTCTGCGCGGTCTTCAACACGTCGATCTTCTCGTCATGCGAGAGCATCGGCCCCTCGCCGAGCGAGCCGCAGACGATGATGCCGTCGCAGCCAGCCTCCATCTGCAGCGCAAAGCAGCGTTCCATCTCGGCATGGTCGAGGCGGTCGTCCTCAGTGAATTTGGTCGTGACGGCGGGGAAAACTCCTGTCCACATAGCGGCGCTCCATCTGATATATCAGTCGTATATTTATTAAGAAACGGGCTGTCAATACGGATTTCGCTATGATATATCAAAAATATATCAGGAGCTCGCCTTTGATATTCAATGAAACAAACCCGGCATTCGAGCCAGTGGCGGCGAAAGCCTACCGCGTGCTCGAGCACATGATCGTGACGCTCGAACTGGCGCCTGCAAGCTTCATCACCGAAGGCGCGCTGATCGACAGGCTGGGGCTCGGCCGCACGCCGGTGCGCGAGGCGATCCAGCGGCTGGCGTGGGAGGGACTGCTGGATGTCCGGCCGCGTGCCGGCATCGCCATTGCCCCGCTGCATCCCGGCGACTGGTTGCGCGTTCTCGATGCACGACGTGGCGTCGAGGTGGTTCTTGCCCGCTCGGCCGCCCGCTTCGTCACCCGCGAGGCCGCCGACCTGTTTCACGACGCGGCACTGGCCATGCAGAAGGCGGTGATATCGGGCAATGTGCTGGCCTTCATTCAGGCCGACAAGGCGCTCGACGAGGCGCTGGCGCTGGCGGCCGACAATCCCTTCGCCGCGCGGCTGGCGGCCCCGTTGCAGACCCACAGCCGCCGCTTCTGGTTCCGCTACAAGGCCGATACCGGGCTTGCCGAATCGGCCGAGCACCATGTCGCGCTGATCCGCTCGATCCTCGACGGCGACGAGGACGCCGCCGCCAAGGATGCCAAGCGCCTGATGGCGCTGCTGCGCGGCCATGCCGCGGCGGCTGCCACGCGCTAGAGATCGGCATCAAGCTTCGGCAGGCTCTTTGAGTTCCGCCCACAGGCGCTGAGCATCGCTCAATTCGTCATGCGTCCTGGTCGGTCGGGATTACCACGTTTTCCCAATGTTCGCCGGCCGCGACGATGCAGCTTCTGCCGGCGACATCGGTGACGATGATCGTCCAGCTTCCGCTGTCGGCGACATAGACTTCCATAATCGCCATCTGACCGATCAGCCCGAAAGCAAACTGTCTTTCCTGGAACTGCTCGCTCAGGTGGGCGACGAGATCGCGATGTTCAACGCAGTATTGATATTGGCCGCTTGCGGCGTTGGTACCCACCGCCAATGCGCCAGCAAGAATGAGGGTTTTCAACCCAACCAACAGCGATTTGCGCGCCATAGGGCATCTCCTTTGCCATCACGTCCGGCAAAGGAAGAGCCCTCATTTTGCCGGAACGATCCAGGCCGGTCCCGACGTCATCATCATCGCGTCGTTCCTTTCCGTGTTCCGGTCTGTCATCAGCGGGGACGAATCAAAATGTTCCCACTATGTTCCATATATGGTGTCGGCAACAAAAAAGCGCAAGCAGGCGCCCGCTGGGGCGCCTGTGGATCCGTTTCATGGTCGTCACCGAGCACCGCGGCCTGCGCGGCTATGCTAAGGCGACTGCCACCCGCTAGGCGGCTCAGGTCCCTGGCAACGCCGCTGTCTTCACCGCGCTCTCCCAGCCTTCACCCACCGAAACCACGCAGCTTTGACCGCGTGTGTCGCTGGCGAGGATGGTCCAGGTGCCCTGATCGGAAACGAAGACTTCAACAATCACATTCGGATTGACGACGCCGATCGCGGTTGGATTTTCCCGGAACTTCTCGCCGAGCGCCTTGATCATGTCGGCTCGTAGCGCGCATTGTTCGGCCGCTGTTGCCGGGGCCGCGGAAAACGCGGCGGCCGCCGCGCCAAGTAGCGACACCATGAGACGTGTCATCTCACACCTCCTTGCGCCGGCCGTAGCCCCCGAAGCTGTCGCCAGCGCCGTTGGTCGATCTGCCGGATCTCCTTTGCGGCAGGATTGCAAGTTAAGGCTTCTGCTGTCCGCCTGGTTCCATCACATTAGCGTTCAGGCATACACGCCGCCGCGACCGGTCAGCAAAAAGGCCCGGTTTCTGGCCGGGCCTTTTTCGTCTTCAATCATAAAATCTGGAGCTGTTTGTCGACTGGCTAATTCATCGTCGGGATGACGAACTCGGCCCCGTCCTTCACGCCTGCCCGCGCGCCCGCAGCCGAAGGCGAGCACGCGCAGACAAGCAACCGTCCGGCTAATTCATCGTCGGAATGACGAATTCGGCGCCGTCCTTCACGCCGGACGGCCAGCGCGAGGTCACCGTCTTGGTCTTGGTGTAGAACCGGAATGCGTCCGGTCCGTGCTGGTTGAGGTCACCGAAGGAAGACGCTTTCCAGCCGCCGAACGTATAGTAGGCGATCGGCACCGGGATCGGCACGTTGATACCGACCATGCCGACCTGGACCCTCGAGGCGAAATCGCGGGCGGCATCGCCGTCGCGGGTGAAGATGGCGACGCCGTTGCCCATTTCGTGATCGTTGGCGAGCTTGATCGCGTTCTCGTAGGTCGGCGCACGCACTACCGAGAGCACCGGCCCAAAAATCTCTTCCTTGTAGATGCGCATATCGGCGGTCACGTTATCGAACAGGCAGCCGCCCATATAGTAGCCGTTCTCATAGCCCTGCATGGAAAAGCCGCGCCCGTCGACGACCAGCTTGGCGCCTTCCCTGACGCCGATGTCGACATAGCCCTTGACCCGTTCCAGCGCCTGCGCCGTCACCAGCGGGCCGAAATCGGCGGACGAATCCGTCGATGGGCCGACCTTCAGGCTTTCGACGCGCGGCACCAGCTTTTCCATCAGCCGATTGGCGGTATCGTTGCCGACCGGGACAGCCACCGAGATCGCCATGCAGCGCTCGCCGGCCGAGCCGTAGCCGGCGCCGATCAGCGCGTCGACGGTCTGGTCCATGTCGGCGTCGGGCATGATGATCATGTGGTTCTTGGCGCCGCCGAAGCACTGCACGCGCTTGCCGGCCGCGCAGCCGCGCGAATAGATGTACTGGGCGATCGGCGTCGAGCCGACGAAGCCGATGGCCTTGATATCGGGATCATCGAGGATGGCGTCGACCGCCTCCTTGTCGCCGTTGACGACGTTGAGAATGCCCGCTGGCAGGCCGGCCTCGATGAACAGTTCGGCGATGCGCATCGGCACGCCCGGGTCGCGCTCCGAAGGCTTCAGAATGAAGGCGTTGCCGCAAGCGATAGCCGGCGCGATCTTCCACAACGGGATCATCGCCGGAAAATTGAACGGCGTGATGCCGGCAACGACGCCGAGCGGCTGGCGCATCGAATAGACGTCGATGCCGGGGCCGGCGCCGTCGGTGAACTCGCCCTTCATCATGTGCGGCGCGCCGATGCAGACCTCGACCACTTCCAGGCCGCGCTGGATGTCGCCCTTGGCGTCAGCGATGGTCTTGCCGTGCTCGCGCGCCAGAATGTCGGCCAGCGCATCATATTCCCGGGCGACCAATTCAAGGAATTTCATCAGGACGCGCACGCGCCGCTGCGGATTGGTCGCCGCCCAGCCGGGCTGCGCCGCCTTGGCGTTCTCCACGGCTGCGCGCAGCTCCGCCTGCGAAGCCAGCGCCACGGTGCCGCGCACCGTGCCGTCCATCGGCTGCATGACGTCCTGCTTGCGGCCGCTGGTCCCGGCGACACGCTTGCCGCCGATGAAATGACCGTAGTCGATCATAGTTTTCTCTCCCTGTATTTGTGATGCGGCATTGTCCGCCTTTGCGCCGCCGATGGCAACGCGAGCGAACACGCAACCGTTGTGCGGTAAATAGAGTACGAGCGACGCCTGTGCATCAATTGCCGCAAATGATAGGGATGCAGGTCCCTTAGCGGCAAGGATTGAGAAATTGAGTTCCTTCGCGCCCCCCTCTGGCCTGCCGGCCATCTCCCCCGCAAGGGGGGAGATCGGCAGCTTCAGCCTTACCGCCCTTTCTGCGACGTTGGTTGGCGAAAGCCAATGCGACATCCGATCTCCCCCCTGTCGGAGGAGATGTCCGGCAGGACAGAGGGGGGTGGGCGGGAACGCGGCACTTGCTATTGATGCGGACCCTCCTCATGAACTGGGATGACGTCCGCATCTTTCTGGCGGTGGCGCGTGCCGGCCAGATCCTCGGCGCGGCCAAGCGGCTGGAGCTGAACCACGCCACAGTATCGCGCCGCGTCGCCGCGCTCGAGGATGCGCTGCGCACAAAACTCTTTCGCCGGCTGACCACCGGCAGCGAGCTGACGCCGGCGGGCGAGCGTTTCCTCGACATCGCCGAGCGCATGGAAGGCGACATGATTGCCGCCCGCGCGACCGTCGCGGGCGAAGGTGACGACGTCTCCGGCACCGTGCGCATCGGCGCGCCTGATGGTTTCGGCGTCGCCTTCCTGGCCAAACGCCTCGGCGCGCTGACGACGCTTCACCGTGAACTTACCATCCAGCTGGTGCCGGTGCCGCGTTCCTTCTCGTTGTCCAGGCGCGAAGCCGACATCGCCATCACCGTGGAGCGACCGACGGAAGGCAGGCTGGTGGCGGGAAAGCTGGTGGATTACACGCTCGGCCTGTTCGCGTCCCGCGCCTATGCCGACGCGCATGGCCTGCCGCTGACGCCGGCCGAGCTTGGCCGGCACACGCTGATCGGCTATGTGCCGGACCTCATCGTCAGCCCCTCGCTCGTCTATGCGGCCGAGTTCAGTGCAGACTGGCGCACGAGCTTCGCCATCTCCTCGGCGCTCGGCCAGGCCGAAGCGGTGCGCTCCGGCGCCGGCATCGGCATCCTGCACACTTTTGTCGCCCGCTCGATGCCGGAACTGGTGGCCGTCGACATCGTCGCGCCCATTCGCCGCGCCTACTGGCTGGTCTATCACGAATCAGTCAGGCCGCTGCGCCGCGTCCAGATCGTCGCGAGCTTCATCACCAGGGCGGTGGAACGGGAGCGGAGCCTGTTCGTCTGACGATATTTTCTCTGACGCGGCGAGGTGTGCTGGAGACTGATGCCGAGTCACGCGGCAAGTTCCTCCGCTCAAATGCGTGAAGAATCCTTCCGATCCCACCGCTGGTATCGCTCCGGTCCGAGATCGCGGACATCGATGTCCGGCACCCGGCTGGAAATGATGTCGGCCAGGACCTTGGCCGAGCCGCAGGCCATGGTCCAGCCGAGCGTGCCGTGGCCGGTGTTGAGATAGAGGTTGGAAAACTCGGTGCGGCCGATCAGCGGCGGCCCGTCCGGTGTCATCGGCCGCAACCCGCACCAGAAGGTCGCCGACCGCATGTCGCCGCTGCCTGGAAAAAGGTCGCCGAGCGAATGTTCGAGCGTGCGCCGCCGCGATTCATGCAGCGTCAGGTCGAAGCCGGAAATCTCCGCGGTGCCACCGACCCGGATGCGATCGCCGAGCCTGGTGATCGCCACCTTGTAGGTCTCGTCCATCACCGTCGACACCGGTGCTGCGGCAGCATCCTTGATCGGCACGGTGATAGAATAACCTTTGACCGGATAGACCGGGATAGGTCGTTTCAGATAGCGCATGAACTTGGCCGAATAGCTGCCCATCGCCATCACATAGGCGTCGGCGGCCTTCCATCCCTTGCTCGTATTGATGTTGGCGATCTGGTTGCGCTTGCGCACGATGCGCCTGATCGACGTGTCGTATTCGAAGGTGACGCCGCGCGCTGCGCAGAGTTCGGCCAGACGGTCAGTGAACATCTTGCAGTCACCGGTCTCGTCGCCCGGCAGCCGCAGGCCGCCGACGAACTTTTCACGGATCCCTGCCAAGCCCGGCTCGGCCGCGATGCAGCCGTCGGGATCAAGGATCTCGTAGGGAACGCCATATGTCTTCAGCACCTCGACATCGCCGGCTGTGCCATCGAGCTGCTGTTGCGTGCGAAAAAGCTGCAGCGTTCCCTTGCTGCGCTCGTCATAGGCGATGCCGGTCGCCTCGCGCAGCACTTTCAGCGTGTCGCGGCTGTATTCGGCCAAAGGCACCATGCGCGCCTTGTTGACTGCATAGCGCTCGGCCGTGCAGTTGCGCAGCATCCTGACCAGCCATACCCACATACGTGGATCGAGAGTCGGCCGCACCACCAGAGGCCCATGTTTCATCAGCAGCCATTTGATCGCCTTCAGCGGGACGCCGGGACCGGCCCAGGGCGAGGCGTAGCCTGGCGAGATCTCGCCGGCATTGGCAAAGCTGGTTTCCAGCGCCGGGCCCTTCTGGCGGTCGATCACCGTCACTTCATGGCCGGCCTCGGCCAGGTAATAAGCAGTGGTGACCCCGATGACGCCGCCGCCCAGCACGAAGATCTTCATCGCATAGCTCTCCAGAACGATGTCTTGTCAGCGGGCGCATCGTGGCTTTCTGTCTGCCGGATTTTACCGCGTCCGCCAAGTGCCCAAGCATGTCGCCCAAAAGTGGGCAGGAGGTTTTGGGACGACGACACATGCCTAAAAAAGCGCGCGCTATCCATTCACATAGCGCCGGTGAAAGCGGTGTCCGAGGCTGGTCAGGATTTCATAGCCGATGGTGCCGGCATGGCCGGCCGCCTGATCGACCGTCTGCGACGGGCCGATCAGTTCGACGAGGTCGCCCGCCTTCAGCCTGCCGGGCGGCAGGGCCGAAATGTCGAGGACGATCGAATCCATCGACACACGGCCCAGGAACGGCAAGCGCACATTTTCGAACCAGGCGGCCGACGCCGCACGTCGATGCCAGCCGTCGGCATAGCCAAGTGAGATCGTTGCGGCGATCAGCGAATCGGTGACGTGAAAAATATGGCCATAGCCGACGCCGGCTCCCCTCTCGAGGCTGCGCGTCTGGATGATTTTTGCTTGAAGCCGCACCACTGGCAGCATCGGATTTTCCACCGCTGGCGTCGGATTGATGCCGTAGAGCGCCGCACCGGGCCGGGCGAGGTCGTAGTGAAAGGACTGCCCAAGAAAGATGCCGGAGGAATTGGCGAGCGAGGCCGGCGCCTTTGGCAGCACCTTGCGCAACCGCTCGAATTCCAGCCGCTGCTGCTCGTTGGCCGGATGTTCGGGCTCGTCGGCGCGCGCGAGATGGCTCATCACCAAGGTGACGTCGATACCGTCGAAAGCCTGCGGGTCGGCAGCGACGGCGTCCACCTCGGCTGCCGCCATGCCGAGCCGCGACATGCCGCTGTCGACCTGGATTGCAGCCCTGAGCTTGCGGCCAGCCCGCTGCGCCGCCACGCGCCAGGCGGCGAGCTGGCCGGCGCTGTTGATGACCGCGCCCAGTCCCGCTGCGACGGCTTCGCTTTCGGCGCCCGGCTGAATGCCGTTCAGCACATGGATCGCCGCCCGTGCGCCGAGCGCCTGGCGCAGCAAGGCACCCTCGGCCAGATGCGCGACAAAAAAAACAGCGCAGCCTTCGGCCGCCAGCGCCGCGGCCACCTGCGGCCCGCCGAGCCCGTAGCCGTCGGCCTTGACGACACCGGCGCAGCCGACACCGCCCAACCGCGCCTTGAGCCGCCGGTAATTTTCGCGGATGGCGCTGAGATCGACGGTCAATATGGCGCCGGCCGCCGCTTCGCTGATCGGCGCGGCTTTGACGGCGGCCCTTTCAGAAAGAGATTTTTTGGAAGTGCCGTTCATGCCAATCCCGTCTGCGGATCGGCCATCAATAAGGCCACCGCGCCGACGCGGCAACCGTGGTTGGCGCGAGCGCGGCTTGCGCCAAGCTACGCAACCAGATGCCGGAATGCCGAAACCACATCCTCATAGACCTGACGCTTGAACGGAACGATCAGGTCGGGCAATTCCTCCATTGGCCGCCAAGCCCATCTGTCGAACTCGGCGGTGTGGCCGCCCGGCGGCGGATTGATCTCAATCTCGCTCAAATCGCCGTGAAAGCGGAAGGCGAACCATTTTTGCGTCTGGCCACGATACTTTCCCTTGAAGGCGACGCCGACCAGATGGGCCGGCAGGTCGTAAAATATCCAGTTCGGCGCCTCATCCAGCAACGAGACGCTGCGCATGCCGGTTTCTTCGTAGAGTTCCCGCTGTGCCGCCTGCAGCGGCTCTTCGCCCTTGTCGATGCCGCCCTGCGGCATCTGCCAGAGCTGCGTCGTGCCGGCGAATTCGCTGTCCGGCTCGGCAATGCGATGCCCGACCCAGACCAGCCCGTCTCCGTTGAGGACCATCGCTCCGACGCAGCGACGATAGGGCAGCGTCTCGGGGTCGACCGGTTTTTTCTTCGCCATGCTCAACCTTTTTCCGGATCCACCGCCACTGCCGAAATCGGCACGATCTCGATGCCGCGCTTCTTGGCCTCGATCACCCAGGACGACACGGTGTCGACCGTCAGGTCGAAGGCCGAGCCGATGCCGACGGCAAAGCCTTTCGCCCGCGCGGTTGCTTCCAGTTCGTCCAGCTTCTTCAATATGGCGCCGCGGTCGCGCACGGCGTCGATCGACGTGTCGCCGGCGGCGAACGGCACACCGTTCTTCAACGCCAGTTCGGGCGCCAGGCTGCGTGCCGACGAACCGTCGTCGACATAGGCCAGGCCGCGCCTGCCAAGCTCGGCCATCAGTGGCCCCATCGCCGCCGCATCGGCCGAAAAACGAGCGCCCATATAGTTCATGACGCCGGTGTAATTAGTCGTCCGCGACAGCGCCCAGCGCAAATTCTCCAAATTCTCGTCGGGTGTCGCCACGACCGTCAGCGTGTTGCGGCCGGGATTGACATTCGGATAATCGAACGGTTCGAGCGGCACCTGCATGACGATCTCATGGCCGCTCTGCCGCGCCGCCTGCATCCAGCGGCCGATGCTGTTGCCCTGCGGCGCGAAGCCCAGCGTCACTTCGGCCGGCAGCTTGGCGATGGCAGCCTGCGTGCCGGTCTGTGACACGGCAAGCCCGCCGATGACGATCGCCACGCGCGCACCGCGCGCGCCGGACCATGGTCGCGCATAGACATCGAACGGCCGCCTGCCGTCGCCAGCACGAACCGGCAATGGACCGGTTTCGCCAGACTCGACCAGTGCCCTGTCGGGAATATGCGCGATCCTCAGGTTCTGGCCGGTCGTCGAAGGGTCGTGGATGACGATGGCCCCGGGCGGACCGTCGCCCGCTTCGGTCTGCATGTGGATGATCTGCGGCCCGCCCGTCTTGGATCCGCTTGTCTTGGACCCGCCCGTCTTGGGTATGCTCGCCTTGGACGCTGCTTCGGCCTTCGGCGCCGGTTCAGTGACCGGCGCTGCGGGTTCGACCACGGCTGTCGCCTTCGGCGTCGAAACGGCGACTTCTTCCGGCTTTCGAAACGGCCTTTCACGCAGCGCAATCGCCCCGGAGACGCCGATCACGGCCAGCACCACGACAGTGGCCGCGACCACGCCAGCGCTGATCCTGCGGGCCGCGCGCGGCGGCCGGACGGCCTGCCCGAGTGGGCGTTCGATGTCACTACCGATGTCAGCCAAGCCGCATCCCCAGCCGCGGTCCCCGAATCAAACTGCCGAGGCCTTGCGGCCCCGGCAGCATTACATCGCTTCGATCAGGCAGCCAGACCTGTTGTCCGGCTGATCGACTTTTACTGGTTCAGCACGGCCCCTACTGGTTCAGCACAGCCTTGTCCGGATTCGGCGGGAACGCCGGATCGGTCTTCTCGCCGCGCAGCAACTGCTGGGCGAAGATGAGCTGCAGATCGTCCTTCGGCTCCGGCGGCACGTAGGCTGCCGAGCCTGAACCGGCATCGCCCTCCTCGCTGCCCTTGATGTGGCCCTTGAGGTCCGACTCGCCGCGCGTCAGGTCCCTGCCCTGCAGGTCCGGCGGCAACGGCTGGTCGACCTTGATGTCGGGCGTGATGCCCTTGCCTTGGATCGACTTGCCGGACGGCGTGTAATAGAGCGCCGTCGTCAGGCGCAGCGCGCCGTTTTCGCCGAGCGGGACGATGGTCTGCACCGAACCCTTGCCGAACGACTGCGTGCCGACGACCGTGGCACGGCGCAAATCCTGCAGCGCGCCGGCGACGATTTCGGACGCACTGGCCGAGCCGCCATTGACGAGCACGACCAGCGGCTTGCCGTCGATATCATCGCCCGGCCGCGCGTCGAAGCGGGTGACGTCCTTCGGATCGCGGCCGCGCGTCGAGACGATCTCGCCACGGTTGAGGAAGGCGTCGGACACGCTCACCGCCTGATCGAGCAGCCCGCCCGGATTGAGGCGCAGATCGAGCACGTAGCCCTTGAGCTTCTCCTTCGGCACCTGCTTCTCGATGGTATCGATGGCGCTCTCGAGATCATCATGGGTCTTTTCGGTGAAGGAGGTGATCTTGATGTAGCCGATGTCGTTCTCGACCCGGAACTTGACCGCCTTGACCTTGATGATGTCGCGCACCACCGTCAGTTCGATCGGCTTGTCGGCGCCCTGACGCAGGATGGTGAGCTTGATCGGCGTGTTGACCAGCCCGCGCATCTTCTCGACCGCATCGTTGAGGCTCAGGCCGCGAACCTCCTCGCCGTCGATCTTGGCAATATAGTCGCCGGCAAGCACGCCCGCCTTGGCAGCCGGCGTATCGTCGATCGGCGTGATCACCTTGACCAGGTCGTTCTCCATGGTGACCTCGATGCCGAGGCCGCCGAACTCGCCCTTGGTCTGCACGCGCATGTCCTGCGCCTCTTCGGCGTTCATATAGGAGGAGTGCGGGTCGAGCGAGGTAAGCATGCCGTTGATGGCGTTTTCGACCAGCGACTTGTCGTCGGGCGGCGTCACATATTGCGCCCGCACCCGCTCGAAAATATCACCGAAGATCGCCAGTTGCTTATAGGTCTCGGAGCCCGCAGCGTTCGCCGTCGAGCCGGGCGCGCCATAGACCAGGCTCATCGCTGATGCGCCCATCAGCGCACCGGCAAACAGAAGCGACAGTTTCCGCATCATCTCACGTCCTTCCAGACAAACGGTCCGCCCACCATGGGGTCGGATCGACGGGTTTTCCATCCTTGCGGAACTCAACATAGAGTTCCGGCGTGGCATTTCCATTCTTCGATGCCGAGGTGCTCGCCACCCGGGCCTCTCCCATCGCGCCGACCGGCTCTCCTGCGAGCACCGACTGGCCAGACGCGACGCTGATTCTGCTCATCCCCGCGAGAACGACATGATAGCCGTCACCTGCGTTCAGGATCAAGAGTTGACCATAAGAGCGAAAAGGTCCCGCATAAAGTACATTTCCGTCCGCCGGCGCGGTAACGATGGCTCCCGATTGTGTCGCAACCATGTCACCGAGCATCACTGCGCCGTTACCGTCGCTGGCCCCGAACCGTCGCTTGATCTTGCCGGTGACCGGCAACGCGATCTGCCCCTGAAGCGCCGAAAACGGCGCCGCGGCGGTGAGCCGGTTGGCTTCCGGCACCGGCAGGGCCGCCAGTTCCGTCTGTTCCGGGGCCTTCTGTGCCGGAGCCGTCTGCGCCGGAGCCCTCTGCGCCGGGGCCTTGTCGGCGCCCGCTGCCTTCTGCTCCGCGGCTTCCTGCTCCGCGGCTTTCTGCTCGGCTGCCTTCTGCTCGGCTGCCTTCGCCGCGTCCGCAGCCTTGCGGGCCTTGTCGGCCTCGAGCGAGGCGATCAGTTCCTTCAGGCTGCCGGCCTTGGCCGCCAGTGCCGCGGATCGCTGCTTTTCCGCCGCCAGTGCCGTTTGCGTCTCGGCTTCGAGCTTCTGCTTGGCTTCGAGCAGCATGCCGAGCCGCTTCTTTTCCGCCGTCTGCTCGGCGACTGCCGCCGTCAGCCGCGCTCGCTCCGCCTCGATCGAGGCCGTCACCCGTGACTGCTCCTTGAGTTCCGCCAGCAATATCTCGGTCTGCTGGCGCAGTTCCGGCACAACGGCGCCGAGCAGAATGGCGCTGCGCACCGACGACAGCGCGTCCTCCGGCTTGACCAGGATGGCCGGCGGCGGATTGAGCCCCATGCGCTGCAGCGCGGCCAGCACCTCGGCCAGAACGTCGCGTCTGGCAGCCAGTGAGGCACGGATTTTCTGCTCGTCGCCCTTCAGCCCTTCCAGCTTGGCACCGATGTCCTCGATGTCCTGGCCGAGCTTCTGCTCGGTCATCGCCGACTGGATCAGCGCCGCGGTGATCGAGGCATGGTCCTTCTTGACCGTCGCCATGTCGGCGGCGAGCTTGGCCAGCCGCTCCGACGACAGTGTGATCTCCTGCGATATCCGTTCGTATTCGGCGCGGCTCTGGTCCGGGTCGGGCGCCATGTCGAGCCTGCTCTGCGCCCGCGCGGCACCGAGCGACAGCATAAGCACCGCCGCTGCCAAGCCGCAGCCTGCGCGCCAAAAGCCCGTTCGCGATTTCCAACCTTCAGCCATTGAAGCCCGACTCTATGCGTGGCTTCGTTAATGAACAATCAACCATGTTCGAGAGCTCGCCGACCGAAAACAGCCTCGTGACGCATTGAGGCGAAAATCCGGGCGGCTCACGCCAATCCACCGGTTTCGGTCGAATCTGCAACGGCTCACGAGCGATGATAGGGATGGCCGGACAGGATTGTGGCCGCCCGGTAAAGCTGCTCGCCCAACATGACACGGACCAGTTGGTGCGGCCATGTCGGCGCGCCGAACGACACCATCAGGTCGGCCTGATCGCGCAGCGACTGGTCGTGACCGTCGGCGCCGCCGATGGCGATGACCAGCGCCTTGCGGCCGCTATCACGCAGCAGCCCGATGCGCCCGGCGAAATCCTCGGAGGAAAAACTCTTGCCGCGTTCGTCGAGCAGCATCAGCGCGGCACCAGGCTGCAACTGCGCCTGCAGTTTGTGGCCCTCTTCGCGGCGACGCTCGTTGGCGGTCTGGGCGCGGCCCTCCGGGATCTCGACGACCCCTGAGAATTCGAGGCCCACGGCCTGCCCGCTCCTGGCGAAGCGCTCGAAATACCGGTCGGCGAGCAGCTTCTCGGGGCCGACTTTCATCCGGCCCACGGCATGAACGGTGATTTTCATCCCTGCCTCGAAGAGCCGCTAATGCATGTCACCAAAAGTGGTCACCGGTTTTGGTAAACGACATGCATCAACCAATATGGCTCAGTGGAGGGTCTCTTCCTCGAGGTCCGGCGCCTGCCACATCTTTTCGAGATTGTAGAAGTCGCGGACTTCGGGGCGGAAGACATGGACGATGATGTCGCCCGAATCGATCAGGACCCAGTCGGCGCCGGCCAGTCCCTCGACGCGCGCCGTGCCGAGCCCGGCATCCTTGAGCGCCTTGAGGAGATGATCGGCGACAGCCGAGACATGACGGTGCGATCGGCCGGACGCGATGACCATATAGTCACCGAGGCTCGATTTTCCCTGAATGTCGATTGAGACGATGTTTTCGGCCTTGGAGTCTTCCAGACTGGCAAGGACTGTCTTGATGGCGCGGGACACGGCGTCGTTTACGCTGATCCCGGCCGGCGAAGGCACGATGTCGGCCTTCTTCCAAAGTGCTGTTCTCAGTGTATTTCCTTTCGCAGCAAGAACAACCAAATCACCCTTCAAAGCAGGTGACACCCCTTAGATAGGCAGAGTTGCGTTGCAGTTTCAAGACGGCAGCCCTACCGTAGCCAACGAAGAACCGTTCTTCCGGTTCCGCAGTTGAAGAAAAATCGGAACTCTTGCCGCCCGGCGAGGGTTACCGGCGCATTGACCAATCGGATCCCCCTCATGCCTGTCGACCCTCAGAACGCTCTCCTCACCGTGCAGTCCGGCCTTGCGCAGCTCAGCGCGCTGATCGTCTCGTACTCGTTCTCGGCCATTGGCGCCGTCATCCTGCTGGTCCTCGGCTATATCGTCGCCGGCCTTGCCCAGCGCTCGATCTACGCCGGCCTCGGCCATATCCATGGCTTCGACACGACGCTGCGCCACTTCTTCTCGCGGATCGTCCGCTACGCCATACTGATCCTCGTCGTCGTCATGGTGCTCGGCCAATTCGGCGTCCAGACGACCTCGATCATTGCCGCCATTGGCGCCATCGGCCTGGCCATCGGCCTGGCGCTGCAGGGCACGCTGCAGAACATTGCCGCCGGCATCATGCTGCTGGCGCTGCGACCATTCCGCATCGGCGAATATGTCGAGGTCGGGGTCATTTCCGGGACCATCGAGGAAATCGGGCTGTTCGCCACCACGCTGCGAACGGTCGAAGGCGTTTACGTGCTCGCTCCCAATTCGACGCTGTGGAACCAGCCCGTCCGCAATTTTACACGCAACGGCGTCCGCCGCGCCGATATCACCCTGACCATCGGCTCGTGGGACGATATCGATCTCGCTCAAAAGACCATGCTGGGCGTCGCCGCCACCGAGCGACGCGTCAGGCGGGAGCCGGCGCCGATTGCCTTTGTGGCGACCGTCGGCGACAGCAACGTCGCCATAACCTTGCGCTACTGGACCTCGGCTGCCGATTTCTTCGCGACCCAGATCGATCTCACCAAACGCGCCAAGCAGGCCTTCGACAGCGAAGGCATTTCTATACCCGCGCCACCACCGGAAGCACCGCGGCAGGAAGCCGTCACCAGACAGTGAGACGATCGATTCCCGGCATAGCTATTTATCCGCGCGGCGCTGCTCTTCGGACGGAAAGGCAAGATCGACGGGCAGCGGTGCCTGCGCGCTCATCGGCGCGAAATTGCCGGTCTCGGCGGCGGGAACAGGCGACATCGCCACGACGCGCCACAGCACGAACAGGCAAAAAACGGTGGCAATGACGATGGCCACATGGATGAAGGCCTGGGTTCCGTAGACGGCGGAAAGCCCGGTCACGATGCCGGGCACGATGAAGCCGGACAGCGACCACGCGAACAGCAGTGAACTGGACAGCGCCACCATGTCGTCCTTGCCGGCGCGGTCGGCGGCATGTGCGCTGGCCAGCGAATAGATCGATTCCGACGCGCCGGCCCAGACCACATAGATGACGACCAGCGCCGCCAGCGCACCACCATCGAAGCCCAGCGCGAACAGGCCCGCCACCATGGCAAGCGCCGAAGCGGCGACCAGCACAAAGCGCCGGTCGGTGCGGTCGGAAATCCAGCCGAGCGGGATCTGCAGGATCAATGTGCCGATCGGCATCGCCGACAGCAGCAGTGCCACATCGGCCTGGCTGTAGCCCTTGGCCGTGGCGTGGATCGGCGCAAAGCCTGAAATCGTCATCGACAGGCCGCCGACGGCAAGCATGCCGGCGACGCCGACCGGCGAAATCCGCCAGGCCCGGCCAAGCGCCACCGACGCCCCCCGGCGCGGGGGGGGGGGGGGGGGGCGCCGGCGGCCCCCCGGGGGGGGGGGGGCGCGGGGGGGGGGGGCGGGGGGGCGGGGGGGGGGGG
>NZ_JBVVQJ010000045.1:0-22324 GCF_055811475.1 Mesorhizobium sp. WSM4829
AAAAGCATCTGCGGGTGCCGCCAAATGTGGTGAATTACCTTACGCGAGCGCACTCCCGAATGCTCTTGCGCTGAAGGTCAGGTTCCCGACCTCGATTTGGAGGTTCAAGTCTGCAACGCCCAAGGTCGTCAACGGGTCGGCTCGAGCCATTGCGCGAAGGGCAGGTTTGGAGAAGCGCCGCGAATGACAGGCTATGGCGCACGTGGGCGGTTGGTGCGTTCCGACTTCAGATTGCCTGATGAGGCTCGGCAAGGGCCGGCCTGGGTGGTGAGTCGACGCTCCACGCGAACTCACGGAATGGCCGGGATGCGTACAAAATGGATATTGACGATGAAACGTCAGAGCGAGTCGGAGCGCGCCCCGGGCCCGTTGTCACCGACAGCCTTATTGTTTGCCAAGTGGTGAAGTGAATGCTATAGTTCACCACATGGAAAACTGTAGCTTCTCTTTGGACACTGCATTTCACGCGCTCGCGGACTCGACCAGAAGGGCGGTGATCAGTCGTTTGATGAAGGGGCCGGCCCCGGTCAAGGAACTCGCTGAACCCTTCGACATGGGTCTCCCTGCATTCCTGAAGCATCTATGCGTGCTTGAGGAAAGCGGGTTGATAGCGACCGAAAAGAGCGGCCGTGTTCGAACTTGCCGGATACGGCCCAAGCACTTGTCGGAAGCAGAGACATGGCTTTCTGAGCAACGTGCACTCTGGCAGGCAGGCGCCGATCGGCTTGCCACCTATGTGGAAAACCAAATGACAGAGGACGATGACGAATGACTGCCGTTAACAATGAGCTATCCATCTCGCGCCTCATCAATGCCGCGCCGAGCAAGGTCTGGAAGGCGTGGAGCAAGCCCGAACATCTGGCGAGGTGGTGGATACCCCATCCAATCGAGTGCAAGGTCGTCAAGTTGGATCTGCGCCCTGGAGGCGGCTTCGAGACGCGGATGCGCGAGGGCGACGGAGACTTCAAGCCCCATGTCAAAGCCTGTTTCCTCGACATTGTTCCTGAGCAGCGTCTGGTGTGGACGACGACTCTCGGCGAGGGCTGGCGGCCGACAGAACCCTGGCTGGCACTGACAGCGATCATCACATTTGCAGCCGAAGGTAACGGCACCCACTATTCAGCCCGCGTGATGCACAAGAACGCCGCCGACAGCCGCAAGCACGAAGAAATGGGCTTTCAGGAGGGTTGGGGCACAACGATCGACCAGTTGGCGGCCTTCGTGGAGCATCTGGAATAAATCTGTCCTGAAGACCGCAAAGTGCGACCCATCCCGGAAAGACCGAGACGGGGCTCAATCAAGCCATTCATTGCACTGTCGCGAATGACGGCAAGGGGTCGGCTCGAGCCATTGCGCGAAGGGCAGGTTTGGAGAAGCGCCGCGAATGACAGGTTATGGCGCAAGGCAGTCATTGACGAACAACCGCGTCGCCTGCTTGTCTTCCCCTCTTGCCATCCCCATCACCTTCCCCTAATCTCCCTCTGAGAAAACCTTTTCCCAAATCACCTTGCATCTGCTGACCTCACCAGTCGGCGTCTCGCAGGTGATTAGAGAAAACCTTTTCCCAACCAAGGAATTCGCCGCGCCCATGGTTTCCGACGCCTCGCCAGCGCCCGCCAAAAACCCGGTCACCCTCCGTGAGGTGGCCGCTACCGCCGGCGTCAGCGTGGCCACGGCCTCAAAAGCGCTGAACGGGCAGGGGCGGATGACCGCCGAGACCCGCGAGCGTATTCGCGAGACGGCGCAGCGGCTTGGCTTTCGCCCGAACAGCCTGGCGCAGAGCCTGTTGCGCCGGCGCTCCTTTACCGTCGGCCTGTTGACCAACGACACCTATGGCCGCTTTTCGCTGCCGGTCATGTCGGGCATTTCGGATGCGCTGGTCGACAAGGGCGTCTCGGTGTTTTTGTGCAATGTCGAGGACGACCAGCGCCTCGGCCAGCTGCATGTCGACGCCATGCTCGACAAGCGTGTCGACGGCATCATCGCCACCGGCAAGCGCATCGATCGCCACCTGCCGGTCGACTTGTCCAATCTCGGCGTTCCCGTGATTTACGCCTTCACCCAGCCCGATCCCGGTGCCATCGCCTTTGTCTCTGACGATGCCGGCGGCGCGCGCCTGGCGGTCGAGCATTTTTGCCGGCTTGGCCGGCGGCGCATCGCCCATGTCAGCGGGCCGGCGAGTTTTGCGGTGGTGCACGCGCGGGCACAGGCCTATCGTGACGTGCTGACCGAGAAAGGCTTGCCGGTCATGGAACCATTGCTCGGATCGTGGTCGGAAGCGTGGGGGCACGAGGCGGTGAAGACGCTTTTCGACGGCAAGCTGTCGAAGCGCGGGGGCGAAACGCCCGATGCCGTGTTTTGCGGCAACGACCAGATCGCGCGCGGCGTCATCGATGCGCTGCGCGAGCGCGGGCTTGGCGTGCCGGGCGATGTCGGCGTCATCGGTTTCGACAATTGGCAGATCGTCGCCGAGGCAACCCGCCCGCCGCTGACCTCCGTCGACATGAACCTGGCGGCACTCGGGCGCGAGGCCGGCCTCACCTTGCTTTCGCTCGTCGGCGGCGAACCCGCCGAGCCGGGCATCCGAAAACTGCCGTGCCGGCTGGTGGTGCGTCAGTCATGCGGCCGTCCACCGGACGGCTGAGATCAAGACGCCGTGCGGGGAGCACGGCCTAAGCAGAACCATCAGGAGGAGAACCATGAGAACTATGATTGCCGGGCTCGCTATTGCCGCGAGCATCCTGAGCTTTCCGTCCGCCGCCGCCGAGACCGCGAACATCTGGGTTCGCGCCGACGGCTCGAACTTCATGCCGCGCATCGTCGATGCCTTCAACAAGGGACATGAGAACCAGATCAAGCTGGACATCATCCCCAATGCCGAGATCATCCCGAAATACGGCGCTGCCGCCGCCGGCGGCACGGCGCCCGATGCGCTGTCGCTCGATCTGATCTACACGCCGTCCTTCGCCGCCGCCGGCCAGCTGGAAGACATCACCGACTGGGCGAAATCGCTGCCTTATTTCAACAGCCTGTCGCCGGCGCACGTCAAAACCGGCACCTACAAGGACCGCATCTACGGGCTGCCTTTCTCCGCCGATAGCTCGGTGCTGATCTGGAACAAGAAACTGTTCAAGCAGGCCGGCCTCGACCCTGAAAAGGGGCCGACCAACTGGGCCGAGATCGAGGCCTATGCCGAAAAGGTCAACGCGCTTGGCGGCGATATCAAAGGCTTCTATTTCTCCGGCAATTGCGGCGGCTGCAACATCTTCACCTTCACGCCGCTGATCTGGGCCTCGGGCGGCGACATCCTCACCGAGGACGGCTCGAAGGCGACGCTCGACAGCCCGCAGCTGCGCGGCGCCATCGATCTTTATCGGTCGATGGTCAAGAAGGACCTGGTGCCGGCAGGCGCGCAGACCGATACCGGCTCCAACTTCTTTGCGGCGTTTGCCGCCGGCAATATCGGCATCTCGCCGTCCGGCGCCTTCGCCATCGGCGCGCTGAACACGCAATACCCAGACATCGACTACGGCGTCACCTTCCTGCCTGGCAAGGATGGCGGCTGGTCGTCCTTTGCCGGCGGCGACAATTTCGTCGTCACCAAGGGCACCACCAAAATCGCTGTCGTGAAGGAGTTCCTCGATTTCGCCTATTCGCTCGAGGGCCAGACCATCCTGGCGAAATACGGCAGCCTTCCGGTGCGCGGCGACATCGCCAACGAGGCGCTGAAAGACCTGGACCCGCGCTACAAGATCGCCGCCGAGGCCATGGCCAAGGGCCGCACGCCCTATTCGGTGGTGTTCAACGACCTGATCAACTCCGCCAACGGTCCGTGGAACCAGATGGTCAACGAGGTCTTCTTCGGCGAGGACGTCAATGGCGCCATCGCCAACGCGCAGGAAACCATGCAGTCGATCATCGATTCGGCGCCGCAGCAGTAAGCGCCGGCTTACCTCCCCCTTGAGGGGAGGTCGGACCGCAGGTCCGGGTGGGGTCGTTGCGGCAGTGCTCGACGTTCTCTTTGCGTCGGCGCGCGTCAGAGGCGACCCCACCCCCGGCCTTCGGCCGGACCCTCCCCTCAAGGGGGAGGGGGACGTAGCGCTAACGAGAGAGCAGGCATGACCTCCATCGCAGCCATCTCCACCCCAGCCCGCCCCAGAAAACTGGTCGGCGCCGGCCGCCGGCAGTGGGTCGGCCTGATCTATGTCGCGCCGGCCGTCGCGCTGGTCGTCGTCTTCTTCATCATTCCGCTTGGCATGACGGCGTGGATGTCGCTGCACAACTGGCCGCTGATGGGCGCGCACTCGTTCATTGGCCTCGACAATTACTGGGCGATCCTGCGCGATACCAGGTTCTGGAACGCGCTCAAATTCACCGGCTACTATACGGTGATCGTCACCATCGCGATCTTCGTCGTCGCCTTTCCGCTGGCACTGTTCATCGAAAGGCCACGGCCGCTGACCGGCTTCTACCGGACGTCGTTCTTCATGCCGGCCGTCATCGGTTTTGCCTCGGCCAGCCTGCTGTGGTCGTGGCTGCTCAATGTCGATTCCGGCCTGTTCAGCCCGGCCGCCTTCGAGCTCGGCCTGACCGAAAGGAAGGTCAACCTGCTGGCGACGTTCCAGCCGGCGTTCTGGTCGATCATTGCCATGGTCGTCTGGAAGGTGGCGGGTTTTACCATGATCATCCTGATGACCGGCCTGCAATCGATCCCGCCGGATCTGCAGGAGGCGGCGATGATCGACGGGGCAGGGCCGCTGGCGCGGTTTCGCGCCATCACCCTGCCGCTGATGCGCCGCACGCTGGCGCTGGCGCTGATCCTGTCGGTTGCCGGCTCGGTGCTCGCCTTCGACCAGTTCTACATCATCCTGCGCGGCGGACCGCGCAACCAGACGCTGACCGCCGTCTACTGGATTTTCAACCAGTCGTTCGTGTCGTTCAAGCTCGGCTACGGCGCCGCCCTGTCGATGGTCCTGCTGGTCATCCTGGTCGCGCTCAGCCTGATCCAGCTGCGGCTGCTGCGCCAACCGGAGGGCGTCGACTGATGGCGCAGGCACGAAGCCGCAAACGCCGCATCGGCATGCAGATCGCCGAGCACGCGACGGGCATCATCGCCTCGCTGCTGTTCCTGGCGCCGATCGTCTGGACCGTGCTTTCGGCGTTCAAGCCGGCGCAGGAATCGCGCCAGCCGCCGCTGCCGCCCTGGCCGACGACGGGTTTTTCGGTCGAGAATTATGCCACGCTCAACACCTTCGGCGACGGCCTCTGGCTGCCGGCGCAAAACAGCATCTATGTCTCGGTCATGACGGTGGTGCTGTCGGTGATCGTCAGCGTGCTGGCCGGCTACGGCTTCTCGCGCTTCCGCTTTCCGCTGAAGAACCTGCTCTTCGTCCTTATCCTGTCTACGATCATGATCCCGTTCCAGTCGATCCTGACGCCGATCTTCCTGGTGCTGACCAAGATCGGCCTGCACAACACGCTGACCGGGCTGGTCTGCGTCTATGTCACGCTGCAGCTGCCGTTCTCGATCTTCATGATGCGCAACGCCTTCGACGCGGTGCCGCGCGAGATCGAGGAGGCGGCGCGCATGGACGGCGCCAACAATGTCACCATGCTGCTCAGGGTGATGCTGCCGCTGGTCTGGCCGGGCATCGTCACCATCGCGCTGTTCGCGTTCCTCGGCGCCTGGAACGAGTTTCTGGCGGCGCTGGTGCTGATGACCGACCAGTCCAAATTCACGCTGCCGATCATGATGACGGCGCTGCAGTCGGGCCGCTTCGGCGCCATCGACTGGGGCGCGGTGCAGGCCGGGGTCACCGTGATGATGGTGCCATGCCTGGTGCTGTTCCTGCTGCTGCAGCGCTTCTACATCCGCGGCCTCATGGCAGGGGCCGTGAAGTGACCAATCGAACCGAACCGGAGTAAATTGATGACCGCATCGCAATCCGCCAAGCCGGCTGCCGAGCTGGACAAGCCGAAACGTGCCTTCCGCCCGCTGCCGGTGCCGCAGGTCGATGTGCGCGGCTTCTGGGGCGACCGTGCCGATGCCGTCGCCACCACGACCGCCGGAATCCTCTATGATCGCTGCGTCGAGGCGCGCATGCTCGAGCAGATCGATCCGGACCGGCCATCGCCGGGCGTCGTCATTCCGTTCCACTCACCTTCGCCGGACGAAGCAGCCACCGCCGGCAACGAATTCACAGGATCGACGGTGACGACCCAAATGTTCTGGGACTCCGACTGGGGCAAGACCATCGAGACCGCCGCCTACTCGCTGTACCGCCGCCGCAATGACGCGCTGGAGAAGAAGATCGACGCCGTCATCGACATGTACGCCAAGCTGCAGCAGCCCGACGGTTATCTGTCGAGCTGGTACCAGCGCATCCAGCCGGGCTTGCGCTGGACCAATCTGCGCGATTGCCACGAGCTCTATTGCGCCGGCCATCTGATCGAGGGCGCGGTCGCCTACTTCCAGGCGACGGGAAAACGCAAGCTGCTCGACATCATGTGCCGCTATGCCGACCATATCGCCGAGACCTTCGGCGCCGAGCCCGGCAAGAGGAAAGGCTATTGCGGCCATGAGGAGATCGAACTGGCGCTGGTCAAGCTCGCGCGGGTCACCGGCGAGCAGAAGTACATGGACCTGGCAAAATACTTCATCGACCAGCGCGGCCTTGAGCCGCATTATTTCGACGAGGAGGCGCGTGCCCGCGGCGCCGACCCAAAAGCCTATCATTTCAAGACCTACGAATACAGCCAGTCGCACAAGCCGGTGCGCGAGCAGGACAAGGTCGTCGGCCATGCGGTGAGGGCGATGTATCTCTATTCCGGGATGGCCGATATCGCGACCGAATATGGCGACGACACGCTGCGGGCGGCGCTCGACCGGCTGTGGGACGACCTCACCACCAAGAACCTCTACATCACCGGCGGCCTCGGGCCGTCGTCGCACAATGAGGGCTTTACATCAGACTACGACCTGCCCAACGAAACCGCTTATGCCGAGACCTGCGCTTCGGTCGGACTGGTGTTCTGGGCGAGCCGCATGCTCGGCATGGGCCCCAATGCGCGTTACGCCGACATGATGGAGCGGGCTCTCTACAACGGCTCGATTTCGGGCCTGTCGCTCGACGGCTCGCTGTTCTTCTATGAAAATCCGCTGGAAAGCCGGGGCAAGCACAACCGCTGGAAATGGCACCGCTGCCCGTGCTGCCCACCCAATATCGGCCGCATGGTCGCCTCGATCGGCAGTTATTTCTACGGCCTGTCCGGCGATGCCCTTGCCGTCCATCTCTATGGAAACAGCACGGCTCGTTTCGATATCGCAGGAACGCAAACGGAGCTGCGCCAGGCCAGCAACTATCCATGGGACGGCGCGGTCTCGATCACGATCGAGCCCGAGGCGCCGACGACATTTACCTTGCACCTGCGCCTGCCGGCCTGGTGCCGCAAGGCGGCGCTCAAGGTGAACGGGGAGGCGGTCGATCTGCAGGCGGTCACCAGCGACGGCTATGCCGCGATCCGGCGCGAATGGCGCAAGGGCGACCAGGTCGAGCTCGACCTCGAAATGGCCATCGACCGGCTCTATGCCAACCCGCAGGTGCGGCAGGATATCGGCCGCGTCGCGCTTGCCCGCGGCCCGCTGATCTATTGCGTCGAGGAGACCGACAATGCCGGCCAGCTGCACCGCATCGCCTTGCCGCCGACAGCCGAGATCGAGGCGCATCAGCAGCCGAACCTTTTGGGCGGCGTCGTGACGCTTTCGGCTGTTGCCAGGAAAGAGAAGTTTGAAGACTGGGACAACGGCCTCTACCGCCCCGAACCGCCGGCGGTTGAAGAGTCAAAAATCACCGCTGTGCCGTATTTTGCCTGGGACAACCGCGATCCCGGCGAGATGCTGGTCTGGCTGAGAGACTCGTGATCCGGGGACGATGATGATGCCGCCGACGACAGGGATGTCTTGAATTTGCCCCGGCGGCGCTAATTTAGAGGGGAGAGTGGCGCTAGCCACTCGAATGGGTGGAGGCAGAGTTGGCGCTCGAAGATGTCGCGCGTCCGAGCGCTGGTGCTCGCGCCATGGTCATGACCGTCGCGGCGGTGCCGTTGCTGTTCGTGATCGGTGGACTGGCCATCCGCTATACGGCTTTTGCTTCGGTGTCGGAGGAAACAGGTTTTGCGGCTTATGCCCGTGCGCTGTGCCGGTGGGATTGCGCCTGGTACATTGGCATCAGCGAACAGGGCTATGAGCGTTTTCCCATTCCAAACCACAGCAATGTCGGTCGCTGGAGCTTCTTCCCGCTCTATCCGATGCTGGTGGCGGCGATCCGGTTTGTTTTCCCATACCCTACGATACTGATCGCGACGGTCACCTCGATTGCGTGCAGCTACGCCGCCTGTCTGGTGGCGTGGCCGCTGCTCGAGAAGAACATGCGTGCCTATATACTGTATTGCGCGTTTCTGCTCAGCGGGCCGTTCTCGTTTCACTTCACGACCTTCCTGAGCGAACCGCTTTTCGTGCTGCTGACCTCGTGCGTTTTTCTGGCGCTCAAGCGCTCCAGCTATCTCGCCGCGGGCGCTTCATCGGCGCTGCTGTCGGCGACCAGGCTGGTCGGAGTCTTCGTCGTCTTTGCAACCGTCATTCAAATGTTCAGCGAGCACCGCCGGCAGGGCGGATCGGCGCTGTCTTTCCCACGCTGGCTGCTTGGCCGACCGGATCTGCTGGTCGCTGTCCTTATCTCGCCGGCCGGTTTGTTCGCTTACATCCTGTTCCTGTACCTCACCGTCGGAGACGGCTTTGCATTCCTGCACATCCAGCGCGCGTTCGGACGGGTGGCCGGCAATCCGCTGGTCTTTCTATGGGACGGGCTCTCAGCTGTTCCGACCACCGGATGGCTGCCCACGGCGCCGCAATGGAGCGCGCTCGCCGCGATCGCCGGACTGGCGCTGTCGGCCGTCCTGGCGGTACGCAGGCAATATGGCGCGGCACTGTTCTGCGCGCTCTGCATCATCCTGCCGCTGATCACCAACCTGGCCTCAATGGTCAGATATGTGATTGGGCTTGCGCCCCTGACAATGTTGCTCGTCGTCCTGTTGTCGGCGTCGAGGCTCATTTGGCTCGCGGCTTTGGTTCTCTTCCTTGGCGCCTGTTATTTCATGACTGTGGCGTGGATCGGAGGCTATCTTGCCCTGGTCTGACATTCCGGCCCCGTATCGGCGCGCCGCCTCGCTTGGCGGCTACGCGCTTGCGGCAGTTCTGGCCGGGTCCGAGATCGTCATCCTAGCGCTTGCTCTCAATCCGAACGTCAACGCCGATTACCGCGCCTACTACATCGATCAGACGACGACCTGCCTCAATCGCGATGCGACCGGCAGCTACACACTTGGCCAGACGGTGTCGTTCCGGAGCGACGGCGCCAAACGGGCAGCCAGCATAAAGGTCTGCGGCTGGTCGGGGTCGGCAGGCGACGGCACCCATTCGCTAGGCGAGACCTCGCGGCTTCGCGTGAAGATACCGCCGCTCCGCGACAGCCTGATGGCCACGCTGCAAATGGCCGCCGTCATTCGTCCACCGCAGATCACGCAAAGGGTGGTGATCTCGGTGAACGGTGTTCGGGTGCATGCGGAGACGCTGTCTGGCAAAGAACCACGAACGGTCTCGTTCGTCGTTCCACCGGCGGCTCTCGGCAAGGCCGATACACTCGAAATCGCCTTCGACTATCTCGACGGCATTCCGCCGACTCCGGCCGCCAGCGACATCTACAAGCGCTCCATCAAGCTGGTGTCGTTGCGGCTGGATGCGATTTGAGATCACGCTCAAAATCCTGCAGTCCATGCGTATCATGAACGCGCGCAATAGGCGTGTTCACAGAACGCTGCATTACAGCCAATGAAGAGCATTGCGTGCGCTGGCGACCAGCACGGGCTCGCAGCGTACCAGCAGTGCCGAGCGTGTCTTAGCGAAAGGTCTCCGGCCCGGGGCGCGCCATGGCCTGCTCGCGAGGTGTTTTGTCTGCGGCCGCCATGATCAAGCTGGCGAAGCGCGTGAGATCCACATTGCCGCCACTGACGATGACACCGATGCGCTGGCCTCGCAGGCTTTGCGATTCACTGCGAACCGCCGCCGCTGCAAGGCAACCGGTGGGTTCGACCACGATTTTCATGCGCTCGGCGAAAAAATGCATCATTTCGATGAGCGCGTCGTCGCTGACCGTGGTGATAGCGGCAACCTTGTCGCGGATGACAGGAAAATTATGCGCGCCCAGATGGGTGACGACCGCGCCATCGGCGATGGATTTCGGCACTTCGATGGTGACGACCTCACCCCGGGCGAGGGATTGCTGACCATCATTGCCGGCCTCCGGTTCAACCCCGACGACCCGGCAGGCGGGCGCGCATTCCGCCGCCGCCAGTGCGGCGCCGGCGAGCAGGCCGCCACCGCCAAGGCAGACATAAAGGGCATCGAGCGAGCCGGCCTCCTGGATAAGTTCAAGTGTCGCCGTGCCTTGCCCGGCAATCACATCGGGGTGGTCGTAGGGTGGAATGAGGGCGGCTCCCCGCTCGGCGGCGATCCTGCCGCCAATCTCTTCGCGGTTCTCGCTGTAGCGGTCGTAGAATATCACTTCGGCGCCATAGCCGCGGGTGGCACGCACCTTCAGCTCGGGCGCATCCCTGGGCATGATGATCGCTGCCTTCACGCCCTTGATCGCGGCCGCATAGGCCAGCGCCTGCGCATGATTGCCCGAAGAATAGGCCACCACTCCCCGTGCCCGCACCGAAATATCCAAGGCCAGAAGCGCGTTCATGGCGCCGCGGAACTTGAAGGCGCCGCTACGCTGGAAGTTCTCGCACTTGAAGAACACCTCGGCGCCGGTGAGCTCGTTGAAGGTGCGCGAGGTCAGCACCGGCGTCCGGTGGGCCAATCCGGCGAGGCGCGCCGCGGCGGTCAGAACATCGTCGAATGTCGGGATATTGAGGGGCATTGCGGGTCGCCTTCTTCACTTTGCCGATGGTGGGCCGGCCGATGGGCTGGCTTGTCTGCGACGATACGTGTTTGCGCGAACCGGCGAGCGCATTCGATGGGAAGCTCGGCGCAACATTCGCCCGAATGACGGGCGACAAACCGCAGGAAATGCGGCTCGTTGGCCAACACCGCTGTCTTCCCCCGAGAACCGCTGGCTAGAATGAGGGAAAGCCGGGGAGATGTCATGTCCGTCACCGCAGACGAGTCGCAGCTGGTGCTGCTTGCGGGCGATCAGGTCGCGCCGCTGTTGGAGCCGGATGCCGTCCTCGATGCCGTGCGGCGGTCCTTCGAGCTTCACAGTGCGCGCGAAGGCAGGGTCTTTCCGCTTGTGCGCGAGAAGCTGCATACCGGCGGCATTTTCGGTATCAAGTCGGGCGACGTGCCGAAAGCCGATCTTCTGGGCTTCAAGGCAGCAGGCTTCTGGCCAGCCAACCGCGAGGCCGGCAAGGAGCCGCATCAGGCGACCATCGTGCTTTTCGACCCGCACACCGGGCGTCCCTTGTGCATCATCGACGGGAACGCCATCACCACCTTGCGCACAGGGGCGGCTGGCGCCATTGGCCTGACCCTGCTGGCCCGCCCCGAAAGCCGGTCGATCTGCATTTTCGGCACCGGCACCCAGGGCCGGATCCAGCTGCGCCTGGCACTGCGTGAGATGCCCGGTCTGGATGCCATCCAATACCTGACGGCGGACGGCCGCCCCGACGCGGCGTTCGAGGCGGCATTCGAGGATTTCGCGCCGGCCCATTCGAACCAAGCCGCCAAAGCTGTCGGCTCGAGCGATATCATTATCACCGCGACCCCTGGCAGCGGGCCACTGTTTCCGGCAGAAGCGGTGCGGCCCGGCACGCACATCAACGCCGTGGGTGCCGATACGCAAGGCAAGCGGGAACTGCCCGACGGCCTGCTTCGCCGGGTACGGCTCTTTGCCGACGACTGCGAGCAATCGGCCGCTGTCGGCGAAGGCCAGTGGGACACCGGCTGCCGGGCGACCGAAATCGGCGATCTTCTGACCGGAAAAATGCCGTTCACGCGCGATGCCGCCGACATCACGGTCTTCGACATGACCGGGCTCGCGCTGCAGGATCTGACGGTCGCGGAAATGCTCTGGCGACAGGCCAGAAGCCGGGGCACAGGGACGCGCGTGCCATGGCGCTGGTAACGCGGGAGAAACAGCCAATGACGACCAGGACCGTCCATTTGTTCAATGCGCGGAGCGGCATATTGGCCGCCATTTTGCTACAGGACGAGGTCGATGTGGCTCCTTTCGGCGAAGCCCCGGAGGTCGGCCATCTCGTTCGCATCGGACCAAATGCTCCTGCTCTCGATCACCTGGATATCGCCATCGGCGACGCGGTCGCCGAAAAACAGGAACGATAGGTCGGGGTCGCACCGTTTGGATGTCCAGACCAACCCGTCGGCGTCGGGGCGACTCTGGTGGATGGCCAAGGCCCATTGACCAGTGATGGGATAGTAAAACGCCGTTGTATCGATCAGATCCTGTCTGGTGATATTCCACCTGGCAAGGTCGGGCGTGAACAGGGGGACAAGAACGAGCGCCCGCTTCAACCGGACCACCGCGTGATTCAATGGTTTTATGCTGTCGGTTCCAACCGTCTTGTCGGGTTCGTCGAATGGGATGTCGTGGAAGATTGTCTCGTGGACGGCGCATTCGAACGACGTCGCCGCATACTGGGTCGGTATCTTTCCGAACTCGAGCGGGGCGAAGCGGCTGCGACGCCCGAGGCCCGGATTGAAGGCGTTTGCCGTAAACTGGCGGTCGTGGACACGGTGAAGCTGTGTGCCTGAATCGAGCCTGTATGTATTGGATGCCGGAAAAGGGTGCGGCGGCGGCTTTATCATCCGACGATTGGTTCCGCTTCCTCCGCTGCCGCCCCGACGACGGCATCCGCGTCGTTCAGGCATTGAGCTGGTTTGCGGCCGTTCAGCCAGCCGTTAGGCGATGTGAACCAAAAGGCCGTCTGCCAGCCCGACTTCCTCTCGCCCAGGAGCCGGAGGACTCGTGAAATTGTCTCATGCGGCTGTCCGTCCTGGAACTGGAACGCGGGGAAATACTCCACGCCGTTGTACCTGACGGAAAAGATCTTCCCGCTGCCCTTCCAGCGCGACGTGGTCATGCTCTGGTTCTTGGAACCATGGCCGGCAGCTTCGGCGACTTGCTTGCTTGTCAGGCATGGCCACGCCTCAAAGAAACGAGACCTGGCTCTTGCATTGCTGTCCAACAGAAGCTGCGTCGTGTCGGTGTCAGGCGGCGAAGGCATGTAGACCGACACCAGGGCATCGATCTTGTCCTCCGTCAGTTGCTGTTGACGTGATTCGACTATGGACGGCACGCGCTCCATGATGTCGTGTACGGTCTTCCGAACCAGCGGGTTCTCGTTCCTGAGAACCACGACCACCATATCGGACGGGCGCGATTTCTTCGTCGGCGTCACTGTTTTGGCAATCGCCTCTTGAATCCGCCTTCCGATGGCTCCGAGCTTGCCGGGCTTTCCTTTCCGGGCAATGCCGGCTTCCCTGGCAGTCTTTCCTGCTGGCGTTGGTTTGCCGGGCGACATCCCGGCCTGCAGTGCCAACGCGAACTCGTCTCCGTCGAATATTTGCATGTCGCGCTGCTTTTCCATATTTTTTCGCCTGCATGGTTATTTAGGTTACCAAATGCACCATTAACCTAATTCACCTCTGCTCGGATTTCAACCGCGTTCTGGTTATCGAGCCGGCTCTTGGATGCGGTGGCGGTTGCTGCCTAAATGGCGGAACCATTGACCTTTGGTTCAACGACGATGAGACGCTTGAAAACCGCTTGGCACAAGTTGCCTGGCGCTAGACCCGACGCTGGGGCGGCGAAACCAGGACGATCGCTCAGCGCCCTTTGCTGTCGCCAGCGGTCGATCGCATCAGAAGGCGCCGACTTCCATTTTGGATCTGTCCGCGAAGCGTGACAGGCGGAATGGCGTCGGATCGACGCTTGCCGCGTCACCGGCGACCAGATCCGCCGCCAGATGGCCAATGCCGGGGCCGGCGCCGAAGCCGTGTCCGGAACAGCCTGCGGCGACGAACGCTCCGCCGATGCTGTCCACCGCCGAAATCACCGGTACTGCGTCCGGTGTGAAGTCGATATACCCGCCCCAGGAGGACACGATGCCGGCATCGGCAATGGCGGGGAAGAGGGCCTTTATCTGCGTCATGATGCTTGCCGCCATCCGCTTGTCCGGAGCGGGATCGAGGACGCGGATGCGCTCAAACGGGGTCGGCCTGTCGAGATGCCAGCGACCGAGTGTTTCCGGGCCTGCGAAGAACGAGCGACTTACGCCGATCTCGACGGCCTTCAGCCGTTTGATGAACATCGGCAGAAACGCGCGGGCAAAGCGGATCCCCTGCGGCGTGATCTCGAGCGTCGCCCTGCCGCTGGCGGCTATCGTGTAGCTGCCGTCGATCCGGCGCGTCAGGGCACCGTCAGAGGTAAAGATTGCCCCGCCAAGATCCGGTGCCGGACCGGTCCGCAAGGTGGTCTGACGGACGCTGGCCTGCGGCAGCGAAACCGCATGCATGCGCAGGAAAGCAGAAGCCCAGGCGCCGGCGGCGCACAGCACCGCGCTGGTGCGGATCAGGCCTTTCTCGGTGACGACGCCGCTCACTTGCCCATTGGTGATATCCAGGCCGCGTGCCGCGCAGTTCTGATGAATGGTCGCGCCACGCTTGCGGGCGCCCTCGGCGATCCGCGGGGCGGCCAGCCAGGGCTCGGCCTTGCCATCGTCTGCCGCGTGGACGCCGCCCAGCCATTTGCGGCCGCCAGCCGCGGGAACGGCGGCAGTGGCCTCCTCGGCCGTAAGCATCCGCGTCTTGACGTCGAACCGCCGTGCAACCGCGCGCCACTTGTCCCATTCGGCGAGCTGCTTTGGATCGTCCGTCGCATAGATGAGCCCGCAACGGCGGAAGCCAAGGTCGTGCCCGATCTCTTCGGTCAGCTCTTCCCACAGCCGCAGCGCCAGATTGGCAAGCGGCAATTCACGTGCATCGCGGTTCTGCCGGCGGCACCAGCCCCAGTTCCGGCTCGACTGTTCGCAGCCGACATAGCCCTTTTCGATCAGCGCCACCGACAGGCCGCGCCGCGCCAGGGAATAGGCCGCGCTGGCGCCGACAATCCCGCCGCCGATCACCACGACTTCCGCTGACCTGGGGAGCGTTTCATCGCTGCTGATGTGGTGGATTAAAGGGGACATGGCGGCCTCGGCGATCAATGATAACTCGCAGTATCGGTGACCGGCGCCGCAGAATGCACTGACTGCAGCGGCATTTTGGTATTTTTGCACCGAATCTCGCCGGCATTCGGCGAGTGGCGCGGAAGAGGCGGTTCTATCGTCCTGTCAGTCTTCCCACTCCAACAGTCCTGGTGCTCATGAACACCCAGTCCGTCACATTCGAACCTTTTGAAGCGCACCATCTTGAGGAAGCGACGGACCTGTCGCGAGCGGCCGGCTGGCCGCACCGGAAGGAAGACTGGGCCAGGATCTGGTCCCTGAGCGAAGGTCAGGTCGCGTTGGAAGGCGGCAGGGTGGTCGGAACCGCCTTCATGACCCCTTTCGGAAGAACCTGCGCAACGCTCAACACCATCATCGTCGATGAGGCAATGCGTGGTCGCGGGCTGGGACGGCGGCTGACCACCACCGCGCTCGAGCAGGCCGGCGACCGCGAGTGCCGCCTTACCGTCACGGCCGACGGACTGCCTCTTTATGAAAAGCTGGGTTTTGTCGCGACGCACGATGTTCGGCAGCACCAGGGCACCGTCGGGCAGGTCAGTGCGCCTCCGGCCGTGGAATGGATCAGGTCCGAGCACCTTCCGACACTCACCGTGCTCGATCGCGCCGCCTTCGGTGCGGATCGTGCCGCGCTCATGAACGCCTTGGCAGGCGAGGGACGGGTTTGCGGCCATCACCAACGCGGACGGCATCGCGGCCTTCGCGGCCGTGAGGGCATTTGGCAGGGGTGAGGTCGTCGGACCGGTCGTGGCGCAGGATCGCGATCAGGCGAGAGCCTGGTTGCCTTCATTCTCTCCGGAATGCAGGGCCGCTTCGTGCGCATCGACATCCCTGAAGACGCCGGCCTTTCACCCTGGCTCGAAGGACTGGGGCTCGCCCATGTGGGCGGGCCGGTTGCCATGCTTCGGGGCGCAAGCAATATCCCGGGTTCCACGAACGTACGCATCTTTGCCCTGGCCAGCCAGGCCCTCGGCTGAGGCCAACTCAGAAGGTCATGGATCAGGTGGAGCGGTCGCTGTGCTCGCCGGGTCCTCGCTGCGCAAAAACCCATCGGTCGAGCATGAGAAGATTGACCGCCGGAACAAGCAGGCATGTAACCACAATGGCAATGATCGGCGGCAGGCCGAGTTTCGCCGTCAAAAGCGCCGGCGCCGCGTAAGCCACGGCAAAGCCTGTCGCCGTCAGCAGGAGAAAACGCGCAGCTTCCGATCGATGCGATCCATTCGACATGAAGGTTACCGATTTATGGGCGAAATATGAAAACACGGCAGCCGCGGCGTAGGCCGCGAGCGACGCCTGGACCGGCGAAAGGCCGATCCATTTCGATTCGACCAAACCGATAGCCAGGGCAGCATACAGGATTGTCGCGGCGATGCCGACCAACCCGAAGCGCGCCAGCAGCTTCAGCCCGGCGCCGGCAGTCGAACGGTCCTCAGACATGCGCGCTGCACGCATACTGGGCCCCGAGCGGCAGAGGCGCGAGCAGGCGCTCGAGTCGTCTGGCGAAGGACCTGGCCGACGGCAGCAGCAGGAAGTGCTCGGATCGAATATCCTGAAAACCCGTCTCCTGAAAAAGCGACCTTGCTTTGGCGGCGTTGAGCAGGACCGCGTCCCGGTCGAACGGACACCGCAACACCGCGAGACGCGTCAGCGGATTATAAGGGTTATGCTCGATGATGCAGGCGACGCCGCCCGGCCGCACGACGCGCCGCATTTCCCGGAAGAAATCGAGCCAGGAGGCGGGCGGAACGTGATGGACGACGCAACTGGCGAAAGCCAGATCGAACGAGCCGTCGCCATAAGGCAGGCGCGGCGTCGTGCAGGCCCGGTAGCTCACACACGGATTGTCCTGGCCGGCGCGCAGGATCGATTGTGCCGAGACGTCGCAGCCATCCAGGCTCTCGAACGCGCCTTCGAGATAAGGGTGGAGCGACCCGACGCCGCAGCCGATATCCAGCGCCCGCACCCCGCCCTGTCGAAGCCCACGCTCGACGGCGAGACGCCGCAGCAGGTCGGCCTTGGCGATCAGAAAAAAGTCGTGCCCGAGTCCGGAAAACCGGATGGATCCTGCGACCGCCTCGCCATAGTTCGATTTATAGCTGTCGAAGAGTTCGGCCATCAGCCGAGGCTCCGTTCCTGGGTTTTCGAAACGGTCGACGGCTGTCACTGGCGGCACGCATCGCCTTGTCGAAGCCGGCGACCCGATCGATCACGTAAAGCGGACGGCGTTTCACCTCGGCGTGGATGCCGCCGACATAGAGCCCGACCACGCCGGTCATGAAAAGATTGATGCCGCAAAGCAGCGACACGATCACCACCGTGGATGTCCAGCCGGCAATGATGCCGGTTTCAAAAATCCAGGCGAAGATGGCGTAAATGCCGAACAACACCGCAAGCGCGGAGATCGCCAATCCGCCCCACAGCGCCATGCGCAGCGGCTTCTCGGAGAAGCTTACGATGCCGTGAACGGCAAGGTGCATCATCTTCCAGAATGGGTATTTGGTCTGGCCAAGGGTCCGCGCCGGGCGTTCGAAAGGCACCGCCGTCTGCTTGAACCCCATCCAGGCGAACATGCCCCTGACGAAACGGTCGTGTTCGGGCATTTGCTTGAAGGTTTCCAGAGCCTTGCGCCCGACCAGGCGAAAATCGCCGACGTCGCGGGGGATGTCGACCGACGTCATCTTCTCCAGCAGGCGGTAGAAGAGACTCGCCGTCAGGCGCTTGAACCAGGATTCGCCCTCACGCTTGACACGGCGGGCATAGACGATCTCGAAGCCTTCCTTCCACTTCGCCACCAGATCGAGGACCACCTCGGGCGGGTCTTGCAGGTCGGCATCCATGACGATGACGGCATCACCCGCAGCCGCATCCATGCCGGCGGTGATCGCGACCTGATGGCCGAAATTGCGGGAAAGCTCGATCAGCCGGAAGCGCGGCTCGACGGCGACGACGTTGCGAAGGTATTCGACGCTCCCATCGAGGCTGCCGTCATCGACGAAGATCGCCTCAGTCTCGCCGTCCAGCCGGCCGATCAGCGAACTGATCCGCTCGATCAGTCGCGGCAGCACCTGTTCTTCATTGTATATGGGAAGGACCAGCGAGTACCGCGGCGGCGAAACGTTCACCGCAGTCCTGATGCTTTGGATCACAGGGTCTCGCATGCCGTTGAAAATGGAACGCAAGCTACAAAGTTCCAAGGACATACAAGAAATCGCTAAATTTAGCGGTTTCGGCCAGGTGCCGATCATGCGTGGAAAGGAACACAGGCGTTACCGCAATCGAACGTCCACTTGTGGTCGGAGCACGGCGTCAATGGGCTATCGCCCCTCCCAAACCGCCGCGAAGCAACCTTTGAGGACCCGCTTCGATCATGCCGCCCAAAACCGGGTGTCTGCTGGCCGATCTACCCCGCTTGCCACTTCTGCCATTGCACAAGCCACATCAGAACAATAGATGGTGCGGAGCGGCCGCCCCTTATGTCAGGCGGAAAAACAGGACTATGCGCATGACCGATACGCTGGACTCAGCGAAATTGACCGACCGGGTCGCGGCCCTGGTCGAGGCTGCCAAACGGGCCGGCGCCGACGCCGCCGACGCGGTTGCGGTGCGCGGCCGTTCGACCGGCGTGTCGGTGCGGCTTGGCAAGGTCGAGGGCACCGAGGCGTCCGAGAGCGAGGATGTCTCGCTGCGCGTCTTCGTCGGCAAGCGGGTGGCGAGCGTCTCGGCAACCGCTGCCTCCGACCCGAAAGCGCTAGCCGAGCGCGCCGTGGCGATGGCGAAAGTCTCGCCGGAAGATCCCTACCAGGGCCTCGCCGATCCGGCCTTGCTGGTCAAGAAGCCGCGCGACCTCGATCTGTTCGATCCGACGGAAGTCTCGGCCGACCAGTTGAAGGAAGCGGCGCTGGCCGCGGAAGCGGCGGCCCTTGCCGTCAAGGGCGTTACCAATTCGGCCGGCAGCGGCGCCAGCGCCGGGCTCGGCGGGCTGGTGCTCGCCACCTCGCACGGCTTTGTCGGCCATTATGTCGCCTCGCGCTTTTCGCGCTCGACCAGCGTCATCGCCGGCGAGGGCACCGGCATGGAGCGCGATTATGAATTCTCCTCGCGCCAGCATTTCTCCGATCTCGACGCGCCCGAGGACATCGGCCGCAAGGCCGGCGAACGCGCGGCGCGGCGCATCGGCGCGCGCAAGGCGGCGACCGGGCCGGTCGATGTGGTGTTCGACCCGCGCGTCGCCCGCGGCATCGCCGGCCATCTCGCCGGCGCCATCAATGGCGCCTCCGTCGCGCGCAAGACCAGCTTTCTGCGCGACATGATGGGCAAGCAGGTGGCGGCGGCCGCGATCACCGTCACCGACGAGCCGCTCCGGCTCCGTGGCCAGGCGTCGCGTCCGTTCGACGGCGAAGGCATCGAGGGCGAAAAGCTGCTCATGGTTGAGAAGGGCGTTTTGAACCACTGGTTCCTGTCGACCTCAGTCGCGCGGGAATTGGGGCTGACCACCAACGGGCGCGGCTCGCGCAACGGCTCCTCGGTCTCGCCGTCATCGACCAATCTTGCCATCGAGCCGGGCGAGCAGACGCCCGAGGACCTCATCAAGTCGCTCAAATCAGGCTTTTACGTCACCGAGGTGTTCGGCCAGGGCGTCGACATGGTGACTGGCGAGTACAGCCGCGGCGCTTCCGGCTTCTGGATCGAGAATGGCGAGCTCGCCTATCCGGTTGCGGAAGTGACCATTGCCTCGAACCTGAAGACCATGTTCCTCAACATGGTTCCGGCGAGCGATCTCGATCGCAATTTCGGCACCGCCGCACCAACGCTGCTGATCGAAGGCATGACCCTTGCCGGAGCTTGACCAGGTCGCCTCCGCCGCCGGGGCTCGTGAGGATCTGCCGCTGCTGCGCGACGCTGCCCGCGAGGCGGGCGCCATCGCCATGCGCTATTTCGGCAACAATCCGCAAGTGTGGATGAAGGGCGGCACCTCGCCGGTGAGCGAGGCCGATCACGCCGCCGACGCCTATCTGCGCCAAACCTTGCTTGCAGCGCGGCCGGACTATGGCTGGCTGTCGGAGGAGACGGCCGACGATCCGGCAAGGCTTGCCGCCCGCCGCACCTTCGTCGTCGATCCGATCGACGGCACGCGCGGCTTCCTCGAAGGCCTGCGCTCCTGGTGCGTCAGCGTCGCGGTGGTCGAGGACGGCCGCACGCTTGCCGGCGTGCTCGAATGTCCGGCCACCGAGGAGACCTATTGGGCGCTGCCAGGTGAGGGGGCGTTCCTGAATGGCCGTCGCATTGCCGTGCGCCGCCCGGCAGCGATGGTCGAAATTGGCGGGCCGAAGCCATTGATCGCCCTGATGCCGGCGGAATGGCAGGGCCGGCTGAGCCGCGTGCCCTATATTCCCTCGCTCGCCTACCGGCTGGCGATGGTCGCCAATGGCCGGCTCGACGCGACCTTCGTCAAACCCAGCGCACATGACTGGGACATCGCCGCGGCGGATCTCATCCTGCGCGAGGCCGGCGGCGCATTGCTCGACCAGAAGGGCCGCGCACCGCGCTATGCCGGCGAAGTGATCCAGCACGGCGCGCTGGTCGCCGGCAGCGGCGAACTGCTCGCCGTCCTCTCCGCCGTCGTCGCAGGGCTGGGCGGTTGAACATATCATCAATGGTTCCAAAGTCGGCGGCTTTGGTCTAGACCTGTCACAAACTCACGATATGTGAAGGACCGACATGACCGCGGAAGACGGCAAGAAGCAGCTTTTGCACCTGGTGTTCGGCGGCGAACTGAAGACGCTGGGCGGGACAGAATTCCGTGATCTCGACGCGCTCGACATCGTCGGCATCTATCCCGATTATCAATCCGCGCAAACGGCGTGGAAAGCCAGGGCCCAAGCCAGCGTGGACAATGCCCACATGCGTTATTTCGTCGTTCACCTGCACCGGTTGCTCGACCCCGACAACAAGCCTGCCGGTTGACATGGATGGATCATGAAGGCGTGAAAGGGCCAGCCACGAGGTCCGCGGCAAGGCGGCGCCGCGGTGGCACCCCGAAGACATTCTGGCGCAAGATACGCGAACCGCTGGCGCAATCGCGATTCGTCAAGAACGCCATCGCCAGCCTGTTTGCGCAGTTCGTTCGCCTCGTCCGCCTGACCAATCGTGCTGTCGACGGATCGGTGCAGATGTCGGGCGGCGCCCACTCGCAGTTCGAACCCGCCATCATCGCGCTGTGGCACGGCCAGCATCTTCTGACACCGGCCTACTATCCGGGCGGACGGCCGCTGGTCGCCATGGTGTCGCGTAGCGCCGACGCCGAGCTCAACGCACTGATGATCGAGAAATTCGGGATCGAGGCGGTGCGCGGCTCGGGCGGACGCGAAAGCTCGAAGCGTCGCGACAAGGGCGGCGCCAAAGCGCTGATCGCCCTGAAAAAGTCACTCGCCACCGGCAAGAACGTCGCCATGATCGCTGACATTCCACATGGCACGCCGCGCGACGCGGGGCTTGGCATCGTTCTCCTGGCGCGGCTTTCGGGCCGCGCGATTCTGCCCCTCGCCATCGCCACCAGCCGCCGCAAGGTGCTGGAGCGCAGTTGGGACAAGACCACGATCAACCTGCCGTTCGGCCGCTCCTCGATCGTGCTTGGAGCCCCGGTGTTCGTTCCGGCCAATGCGGACGAGGCAGAAATGGAACGCAAGCGCCAGGAGGTCACGGCCGCGCTCAACGCCGCGACCGCCGAGGCCTACCGCCTCGTGGATGGCTCAAAATGAGCGAGCGCTGGGCGCGCACTTTCCTGACGGCGTATCGTTTTGCAGGCGCAGCCGCCTATCCCCTGGCCGGGCCCTATGTCGCCTGGCGCACCTCCAGGGGCAAGGAGGACCGAATTCGCCGGCGCGAGCGCTATGGCATCGCCGGGCGCGGGGGGCCCCCCCCCCCCCCGCGGGGGGTTTGATGTGGGGGCGGCGGGGGGCCGCGCGCCGGGGGGGGCCGGGGGGGGGGGGAGAGGCGGGGAGGGGGGACTAGAGGGAGGTGG
>NZ_JBVVQJ010000045.1:22334-51947 GCF_055811475.1 Mesorhizobium sp. WSM4829
CCCCGCCCCCCCCCCCCGCCCCGCCGCGCCCCCCCCCCGCCGCCCCCCCCCCGCCCCCCCCCCCCCCCCACCCCGCCCCCCCCCCCCCCCCGCCGGCCGCCCCCCCCCCCCCCCCCGAAGGGCCGCTCATCTGGATTCATGCGGCGAGCGTCGGCGAGACGATCGCCGTCGTGCCGCTGGTTGAGAGCATCCTCGATTACGGCGTCAACATCGTGCTGACGACGGGGACCGTCACCTCCGCTCAGGTTGCCGAGGAACGGCTCGGCGACCGCATCATCCACCAATACGTGCCGCTCGACCTCAAGCCGGCGGTCAGCCGCTTCCTCGACCATTGGCGGCCGGATTTGGCGATCATCGCCGAATCGGAGATCTGGCCGATGACCATCCTCGAGCTCGGCGCACGGCGTGTGCCGCAGGTGCTGGTCAATGGCAGGCTGTCGGACCGTTCGTACAAATCCTGGAAGAAGCGCGCCAACATCGCCGAGGCGCTGTTCGAGAATCTCGCCCATGTTGTCGCCCAGTCGGATGTCGACGGCGAGCGCTTCCTCTCGCTCGGCGCCCGACCGGTCACCGTATCCGGCAATCTCAAGGTCGACACCACGCCGCCGCCGGCCGATGAAAGGGCGCTGTACACGCTGAAGCGCCAGATAGGCGCCCGCCCGACCTGGGCGGCGATCTCGACCCATGACGGCGAGGAGGCGGTCGCCGCCGAGGTTCACGCGATGCTGCACAAGCGGCACCACGGTCTTTTGACCATCGTCGTGCCGCGCCATCCCGATCGCGCCGAAGCGCTTGCCGCGCAGATTTCCGGCATGGGCCTGAAACTCGCGCGGCGCAGCAAGGGCGACCGGATCACTGCCGATACGGACATTCTGCTCGGCGACACGATGGGCGAGATGGGGCTTTATCTCAGGCTGACAGAGATCGCCTTCGTTGGCCGTTCGCTCACTTCGGAGGGCGGCCAAAACCCGCTGGAGCCGGCCATGCTCGACACGGCGGTGCTGGCCGGCCGCAACGTCCAGAATTTTCGCGAGACCTATCAGCGCCTGCTCGACAGCGGCGGCGCCAAGCTGGTGCGCGACCGCGACATGCTGGCCGGCGCCGTCAATTTCCTTTTGACCAACGAGGTGGCTCGCCATGAGATGATGGCGGCGGGTGCGGCGACTGTCGAAGAGATGCGCGGCGCGCTGGCGCTCACCTTGAAGTCGCTCGAACCCTACATTCAGCCTTTGGTCGTCAAATCGCGCCTCAAGGGCGCCAACGGCCGTTAAGATGGCCAGCGAAGCGCCCCCCTTCTGGTGGGAAGAACCGGACTGGCGGGCGCTGGCGCTGACGCCGCTGTCGGCGATCTTTGCGCTGGTCGCCGGCCGCCGCATGCGCTCAGCGGCGCGCGAGAAGATCGAGGCGCCGGTGCTTTGCGTCGGCAACTTCACCGTCGGCGGCACCGGCAAGACGCCGGTGGCGATCGCACTGGCCCGGCAAGCCAGGCGCATGCAGCTCAATCCAGGTTTCCTGTCGCGCGGCCATGGCGGTTCCTTTGCGCGGCCGCATGTCGTCGATCCGCATCATGACGCCGCCAAGCATGTCGGCGATGAGCCGCTGCTTTTGGCCGAGCACGCGCCGGTCGCAGTGACGCCGAACCGTGCCGCCGGCGCACGCCTCCTGCTGGAAAAGCATTGCTGTGATTTCCTGATCATGGATGACGGTTTCCAGAGCGCGCGCATCCACATCGACTATGCGCTGGTCGTCGTCGACGCACGCTACGGCGTCGGCAATGGCCGCGTCATTCCTGGCGGTCCGCTCAGGGCTGGTATCGTCGACCAACTGGTTTTCACCAGCGCGCTGCTGAAGATGGGCGAGGGCCTTGCTGCCGATGCCGTCGTTCGCCAGGCGGCGCGCGCCGGCCGGCCGATCTTCGAGGCGCATACGCGGCCAACCAGCAAGGCGGGGCTGGCCGGCAAGCGATATCTGGCCTTTGCCGGGATCGGCCATCCCGAGAAATTCTTCGACACGGTCCGTCAGGCCGGCGGCGAGGTTGCGCTGGCCCGGTCGTTTCCGGACCATCATTTCTATGGCAAGGACGAGCTTGCCGAACTCGCGATGACAGCGCGAGGTGCCGGACTTGGCCTCATCACCACCGCCAAGGACGCCGCCCGGCTGCGCCACGATGCCGCGTCGGCCGATTTCCTCCGACAGCTCGATGTGCTGGAGATCGACACCGTGTTCGATCCCGACCACGTGCCCGAACGCATCATCGACGAGACTCTGGATGCCTGGCGGCAGCGCAAGCTGCAGGGTTGATCCAGGGACTTTCGAGAGTCGCGAGGTCGAACTTGTGCGGAATGCCGACGGGACAGGATCGCTACAGAACGGCTTTCATCTGCGTCAGACTAACGCCGACTGCGCAGTTCGGGATGTGCCTCGATCTCGCGGCGCAGCGAGGCCGCCGCACTCACATAGGGCTCCTGCCTGGCGACGCTCCAGTATTTGAGCTCATCGAGCGGGATGCTTTCGCCGGTGACCGCACAGCGCACAAAGGCGCCGGGGCTGGTCACCTGGAAGTCGCCGTCCAGGTAGCGGATACGGGCTTCCTTGCCGCCGGGGCCTTCAAAGCGATTCATCATGACATGGAGCCAAAGTTCATGACGATGTCATCGCCACAAAATGCCGGCAAGGTCAAGCTCCGAGCGAGGCAAGATTGGCTTCAGTCGGCTTCGTTTCGGCCGGCAACCAGCCGAGCAGGCCGGCAAAGTGGATGCCCCGCATATTACTGCTCGGCTGCGATGAAATCCTCGATCTTTTCCGCCGCCAGTCCGGCCTGGGCCGCGATGCGCCGGGCAAGCTCGGCTGCGGCGGCGCGCGGGCGCCCGATTGGTCGGTCGAGCCAGTAGGATATCGGGCTGAGGACGACGCGCTCGTCGGCGGCGATGATACGGCCAGACTTCAGTTGATCCTCGGTCATCGGCGGCCGCGCCAGCGCGATGCCGAGACCATGGGCTGCGGCGCCGAGCACCAGATTGTAGTCCTCGAAACGGCGGTCCTGCGGACGCGGGCGGTAGTCGATGTCCTGTGCGGCAAACCAGGCACGCCAGGCCGAGGCGTCGGAATCGTTGATCAGCGGGAATTTGAGCAGCCGGGCAGGGTCGCCTCGGCCGATCTCGCGGGCGAGGTCCGGCGAGGCGACCGGAAACACATGTTCCTCGAACAGCTGCACCGAGACGCGGCCGGGGATGCGGCCGCGTCCGCAGCGGATCGACAGATCGATGCCCTCGTCGGCAAGGTCCGCCTGGCGGATATCGACGTCGAGCACGATGCGCAGCCTGGACGGATTGCTTTCCAGCGCCGCCATGCGCGGCATCAGCCACAGCCCGCTGACTGAGGGGATCGAGGTCAGCCGCACCACGGCGGTGCCGCGCGGCTCGATCCAGCGGTCCGAATTGCTCGATATCAGCGCGAAGGCCTCAGTGGTGCGCAGATGCAGGCGGTTGCCTTCGATCGTCAGCGACACTCCACGCGCGCCGCGATCGAATACTTTCAGTCCGAGCCAATCCTCGAGCTTGGCGATCTGCCGGCTGACGGCGCCATGGGTGAGATTGAGTTTTTCGGCAGCGGCCGAAAAGCTGCCCGTCCGTGCCGCGGCGTCGAAGGCGCGCAGGGTTTCGAGCGGCAGCATCGCGTCTGAGCTGTGATCCATAGTCACAGCTGACCCTCGATTTGGTCGTTTGTCAACCGATCGGGAAAGGCGCTTTGTATGTTGAGAGCATGAAACGCGGGAATAGTGAAATGAACGCTTGTACCGGCACGTTGAATACGACACAGCGGATCGACACCACGGCGGCCATTGCGGTGGCGTTGACAGTGGTCGGCTGGGCCTCCGCCTTTCCGGCGATCCGTGCCGGCCTCGTTGCTTTCGGGCCGCTGGAACTTGGCGCGCTGCGCTTCGCCATCGCGGCGGTGCCGGCGGCGATCTTCCTCGCCGTCAAGCGGCCGGCGCTGCCCCGGCTCGATGAATTATGGCGCTTTGCCTTCGGCGGCGCCGTCTTCGTCGCGCTGTATACGGCGATGCTCAATTTCGGCGAGCTGACCGTCTCGGCGGGTGCCGCCGGCTTCATCATCAATGTCAGCCCGATCTTCACCGCGATCATGGCGATGGCGCTGCTTGGCGAACGCTTCTCGGGCCTGGCCTGGGCCGGCACATTGCTGTCCTTCGCCGGCATCGGCATCATCGCCATGGGCGAGGGGCAAGGGTTGCATTTCAACAATGGCGCGCTGCTGGTCCTCGGCTCGGCGCTGTGCTCGGCGGTCAACACCATCGTGCAAAAGCCGCTGTTTGCCCGCCATCATCCGCTGACCATTTCAGCCTCGAACATGGTGCTCGGCGCGCTATGCCTGCTGCCCTTCCTGCCGAACGGCCTGGCGCAGGCGGCAGTTGCCGATACCGCCGGTCTCGGCGCCGTCGTCTTTCTCGGCATCGTGCCAAGCCTCATCGCCTACGCCGCCTGGGCGACAGCACTTTCGCGGCTGCCGGCGGCGCGCGCCTCGAATTTCCTTTATCTGGTTTCGCCGGTGGCGACGCTGATCGGCTTCTTCTGGCTAGGCGAGGTGCCGACGCTGCTCGGCATCATCGGTGGCGCGCTGGCGCTCGGCGGCGTCATCGTGGTGAATTTGAAGCGGTGAATCAGAGGGTTGGAGCTGTCTCTTGACTCGAAAAGAGCCGCTATGCAGCGGCTCTTTTCAGACCCCCACCCCGCTGCTTTGCAGCGACCCTGCCCACAAGGGGGAGGGGTAAGTTGCTTGCGAGGTGTCCGCGGCTAGGCTCTCTACCTCCCCCTTGTGGGGAGGTCGGACCGAAGGTCCGGGTGGGGGCTGCGCCCTGCGAGTTCTTCATCGCCGCCCGAACAACCTCTCAATGTCGGCGAGCCTGAGCTCGATATAGGTCGGGCGGCCATGGTTGCAGGTGCCGGACCCGGGCGTCGCCTCCATCTGGCGCAGCAGTGCGTTCATCTCTTCCGGCTTGAGCAGGCGGCCGGAACGCACCGAGCCGTGGCAGGCCATGGTCGCGGCTATTTTGTCCAGCCGCTCTTTCAGCGTCTCGACGGTGTCGTTGTCGGCGATCTCGTCGGCAAGGTCGCGCACCAGCTGCTGGACATTGGTTTCGCCGAGCATCGACGGCGTCTCGCGCACCGCGACCGCACCCGGGCCGAAGCGCTCGACGGCGAGGCCGAAGCGGGCCAGTGTTTCGGAATGCAAGGCGAGCCGCTCTGCATCCTCTTCCGGCAGATCGACGATCTCGGGCAGCAACAGCATCTGCGACGGCACGGCGCGCGAATGCAATGCGTTCTTCAGTGCCTCGTAGACCAGCCGCTCATGCGCCGCATGCTGGTCGACGATGACAAGCGAATCCCTGGTCTGCGCGACGATATAGTTCTCGTGTACTTGCGCGCGTGCGGCACCCAGCGCCATGCCAAGCAGCGTCTCCGCCGCTTCGTCTTGTCCGGCGCGCGCGTCGGCGCTGTGAAGCGAACCGGCATCGAACGCCGCCTGATCGTTTTCGCCGAAGCCGCCATTTGCAGATCCTGCATCCAGCGGCCGTTGCGGCGAGCGGGCCGGATCGAAACCGGCGAAGCCGGAGGCCCGGTAGGCCGCTTCGTAGCTGCGATGGCCGTTGGCCGGTCCTGGATGCGCATAGGATGCTGCGCCCGGCCGGAAAGCCGCCATCATGCCGGCCGCTCCTGATGTGGCGGCACGGATGCCGGCATTGGCCAGCGCCTCGCGAATGGCGCCGACGATCAGCCCGCGCACCAGCCCCGGATCGCGGAAGCGGACGTCGGCCTTGGCCGGGTGGACATTGACGTCGACGATGGCCGGATCGAGGGTCAGGAACAGCACCGTCACCGCATGGCGGTCGCGCGGCAGCACGTCGGCGAAGGCGCCGCGGATAGCGCCGGCAATCAATTTGTCGCGCACCGGCCGGCCGTTGACATAGGCATATTGCTGCAGCGCGTTGGCGCGGCTGAAGGATGGTATCGAAACGTGGCCGGCAAGATGCACACCGTCGCGCATGGCGTCGATGGCGATCGCGTTGGCCGGAAAGTCGGCGCCCATCACTTGCGCGACGCGGCGCAACCGGCCTTCCGGGCTGTCGTCGGTCGCCGGCAGTTCCAGAGTCGAGCGGTCGGAACCGGCCAGCGTGAAGCGCACGGCCGGGAAAGCGATGGCGATACGCTTGATCACGTCGCTGGTCGCCGAGCTTTCGGCGCGCTCGCCCTTCATGAATTTGAGCCGCGCCGGCGTGGCGAAGAACAGGTCGCGCACCTCGACCGTGGTGCCGCGATTGGCGGCCGCCGGCTTGACGGCGGACACGCGGCCGCCCTCGATGCCGATCTCGGCGGCGCTGTCGCCGTTGGCGGTGCGCGAGCGGATCGACAGCCGCGCCACCGAGCCGATCGACGGCAGCGCTTCGCCGCGAAAGCCGAGCGAGCGGATGTCGTGAATGTCATCGGCGAGCTTCGAGGTGCAATGGCGTGCGATCGCCAGCGGCAGTTCCTTTTCCGGGATGCCCGAGCCGTCGTCGGTGACGCGGATCAGGTTCAGCCCACCGCCGGCGGTGACGATCTCTATTCTCGCTGCGCCGGCATCGAGTGCGTTCTCGACCAGTTCCTTGACCACGCTTGCCGGACGCTCGATGACTTCGCCGGCGGCGATCTGGTTGATCATCGTTTCGGAAAGCTGGCGAATGGGCATGGGGGTACTATACGCGGATTCGTCGCCCAAGCGGGAGGGGCGAATTCAGGAATCCGCGCCGCTCACCGTGCTCCTGCATTTCACGTCATCAGCCTGGGCAGTGCCGCTGCCAGCGCGTCGACAGCAAGGCGGACCTTCAGCGGCAAGTGAGGCGTCTGCAGCCAGAGCGCATAGGCGTCGTAAAGAAATCCCGGCTGTTCCGGCAACAGCACGACAAGTGCGCCGGCCTGAATGCACTCACGCACCAGCCAGTATGGCAGCCAGGCGAGCCCCATGCCGGCTGCCGCAGCATCGGCGATCGCAGCGAGGTCGTCGAGCCGCAGCCGGCTGACCGGCATGACCTCCAGCGCACGCCGGCCATCACGCGGAAACAGCCACGGTTGAACGACACGGCCCGAACGGCGGTAGATGATGGTCTGGTGGCTGCCGAGATCCTCTACCCGCCGTGGCTGCCCGTGCATCTCGAGATAAGATGGCGACGCGCAGACGACCATGCGCTGGCGCGCGACGCGACGCGCCATCACGCCGGCCTGATCCTCCAGATTGCCGGTCCGGATGGCAAGATCGCAGCCATCCTCTGCAAGATCGGCGATGGGATCGCTGAAAGACAGGTCGAGTTCCAGAGCGGGATATCGCTGCGCAAGCTCCAGCAGCATCGGGGCAACGCAGCGCCGGCCGAAGTGTACGGGCATGATGACGCGCAGCTTTCCGCGTGGTTCGGAAAGTTGATCGGCCGCCAGTGCATCCGCAGCTTCGGCTTCAGCGAGTACCATCCGGCAGCGCTCATAGTAGGCGCGCCCGAAGTCGGTCAGGCTCTGGCGGCGTGTGGTCCGGTTGATGAGGCGCACGCCCAGACGCTCCTCGAGAAACCGGACATGCTTGCCGACCATCGGTCCGGACAGATCGAGAGCGGCAGCAGTCGCCGCGAACGAGCCAAGATCGACGGTTTTGACGAACACGGCCATGCTCGTAAGGCGATCCATATTCAAAACTCCCAGTTTCTACTGTCTTGCCCAAGCAAGCATTTATCTGCCGGAGGGCCGATGGCATAGCGTATTCGGTTCAAATATTTTGGAGTTATGGCCGCATGGCACGTGTTGTTCGCTTCCATGAGCATGGTGGTCCCGAGGTTCTGCGCATCGAGAATCTCGATATTCCCGCGCTCGGTCGGGGCGAGATTCAGATCCGGGTCAAGGCATTGGGTCTCAACCGGGCCGAGGCGCTGCTGCGTTCGGGCACTTATATCCAGACGCCGCCGTTGCCTTCCGGTCTTGGCCTTGAGGCAGCGGGTGTCGTCGAAGCGGTCGGCGAAGCCGTGCACGGTTTTGCGCCAGGTGACGCCGTCAGCGTCGTGCCGCCATTATCGATGGCCCGCTGGCCCGCCTATGGTGAGATCGCCACATATCCCGCCCATCTCGTGGCCAAGCACCCGCCATCGCTTACCTGGGAAGAGGCGGCAGCCGTCTGGATGCAATATCTCACCGCCTATGGCGCACTGATCGACATTGGCAAGCTCAGCAGAGACGACTTCGTCGTCATTACCGCGGCATCGAGCAGTGTCGGACTTGCCGCGATCCAGATTGCCAACATCGTTGGTGCGACCGCGATCGCGGTGACGCGGACATCTGCCAAGAGAGAGGCCCTGCTCAAGTTCGGGGCGGCCCATGTCGTCGCTTCAGCGGACGAAGATCTGGAAGCCCGGCTGAAGGAAATCGCCAGTCCGGACAACATCCGAGTGGTTTTCGACGCAGTCGGCGGCCCGATTTTCGAACCTCTGACGGCGGCGATGGCACGGGGTGGCATTCTCATCGAATATGGCGGCTTGAGCCCCGAGCCGACGCCGTTCCCGCTGTTCGATGTGCTGGCCAAGACGCTGACGCTGCGCGGCTATCTCGTCCACGAGATCACTGGCGATCCGGTGAAGTTGGAAGCTGCCAAGGCGTTCATCCTCGACGGATTGATGTCGGGTTCGCTAAAGCCGGTAATCGCCAAAACCTTTTCATTCGAGCAGATCGTCGAAGCGCATCGCTTTCTCGAGTCGAACGAGCAATTCGGCAAGATCGTCGTGACGGTTGATTGAGCATTAATGGGAGCCTCACGCCTGCGCGGCCAGCCAGTCCCGCACCTTGCGAGCATTGTCGCTGAGGTCGCGGGTTCTCGACCAGATGACATGAAAGCCCTTGCCGGTCGTCATCGTGTGGCCGGTCGCACGCACGAGCAGTCCTGACGCCAGCAGGCGCTCGGCGAGGTGGCCCCAGCCGAGCGCAATGCCTTGCCCTTCCATGACCGCCTGGATCACCAGCGCATAGTCGTTGATGCGCAATCCGCGCCCGGCATCGGTGATGTTGACCCCGGCCGAGGCGAACCACTCGTCCCAGCTCGCGGCCTCGCGAAACGGCTCTTCGAGATGGATGAGCCGGTGCGATTGAAGATCCTCGACGGTTTCCGGCAGCCCGAACCGTGCCACATAGCTCACGCCGGCGACGGGGAATATCTCCTCGTCGGCCAGTCGCAGTGAATGATAGTCCGGCCATTCCCGGGGCTCGCCACCGCGCACAGCGAGCGGGATGCCCTCGGCGATGATGTCGAGATCGCGGTCGGCGGTCTGGATGCGCAGGTCGATGCCCGGCAGTTCGTCGCGGAACTGCTGCAGGCGCGGCATCATCCAGAACGAGCCGAAAGCCGTCGACGCGGCAAGCGTCACATGGCCGCCGGTCGCCTGTAGGCGCAAATCCTCCGCCGACTTGCGGATGTGCGACAGGCCAAGCGAGACGTCGGCGTGAAAGCGGTCACCGGCTTCGGTCAGGCTGACTTGTCGATGGCGACGCTGGAAGAGTTTCGCGCCGAGCTGCTCTTCAAGCCCGCGGATTGCATAGGACACCGCAGCCTGCGTCATGCCAAGCTCTCGCCCGGCGGCGGTAAAACTCGACAGCCGCCCGGCGGCTTCGAAAACGATCAGGCTGCCGGCGGACGGCAGCAGGTGGCGCAGGCTTCGCATAAGCTGAACTTATACAAGAGATCAGGATTTTCCAGCGTCACAGCTGTATTTTGTCTCGCTAAGTTGACTGGCTCTGGGAGGATGGAGTTTTCAATGAACGCACCGGCCGCCGAAGTCACCGAACACACCAACCGTCGAGCGGGTGGCCGCGTGGGGCGCAAGACGCTGCGGGGAATTCCCATGGCGTCGTTTCCGACCCTGGTCCGCAAGATTCCTGTGTATGAGATGGTCCCGGACGAGGCGGTGGAGCTGATCCACCAGGAGTCGCTCCTGATCCTCGAAGAGGTTGGCTGCGAGTTCCGCGACGACGAGGCCATCGCCCTGTGGAAGGCGGCCGGAGCCGATGTTTCCGAGACACGTGTCCGGATCGACCGCGCGCTCCTGATGGAGCTGGTGTCGAAGGTCCCGTCGGAATTCACCCTCAATGCCCGCAACCCGCAGCGTACCGTCCGCGTCGGCGGCAAGAATTCCATCTTCGTGCCGATGTACGGGGCGCCCTACGTGCGCGACCTCGACAATGTCAGGCGCTATGGCACGCTCGCCGACCTCAACAATTTCCACAAGCTCGCCTACATGGCGCCGGCGCTGCACTCGTCGAGTTCGGTCATCTGCGAGCCGATGGAAATTGCGGTGCCGAAGCGTCACCTCCACATCATCCATTCGGCGCTGAAGCATTCCGACAAGCCGTTCATGGGCATCGTGACATCAAAGGAGCGAGCCGAAGACACCATGGCGATGGCGGGCATCGTGTTTGGCGAGGACTATGTCCGCGACAATCCGGTGCTGGTGTCGATCACCAATTGCAATTCGCCGCTGGTGTGGGACGCCACCATGCTGGATGCGATGAAGGTCTATGCGCGCAGCAACCAGCCGCTGATCCTGGCGCCCTTCGCGCTGTGCGGCGCCTCTACTTCTGCGTCTGCCGTGGGAGCGGTCGCGCAGGTCAACGCGGAAGCGCTGGCGGGTGTCGCGTTCACGCAGCTGCTGCGTCCGGGGTCGCCGCAGATCTACGGCCAGTTCATGGTCACCGTCGACATGAAGACCGGCGCCCCGATGGGCGGCACGCCGGAGGCCGCCCAGATGATGTATCTCATGGGAGCTCTGGCACGCAAATACCGGTTGCCGTGGCGCACCTCGGGCTTCCACGTCGGGTCGAAGCTCAATGACGCCCAGGCGGGCTACGAGGCGAACATGCTGATGCATGCCGCCATCCTCTCCGGCGCCAACTACATCTGGCACTCCGCCGGGTGGCTGGAGGCCGGCCTGAGCTGCGGCTATTCAAAATTCGCGACGGACTGCGAACAGCTTGTCGGCTGGTACAAATATGCCGGCGGGCTTCCGTTCGACGATTTCAAGGAGGCGATGGCGGCAATCCGCGAGGTGGGCCCGCAGGGCCACTTCCTCGGCACCAAACACACGCTCGAACATTTCGAGTCGGCCTTCTTCATACCCTCGATCATGGACTTCAATTCGTACGAACAGTGGAAGGCAGAAGGCGCAAAGGATCACGACACACGCGGTCGCGAGAAAGCGCGCAACATGCTGGCGGATTATCAGGAGCCGAAACTTGATGAGGGCATCGCCGAGGGGCTGACGGATTTCATTGCGCGGCGCGAGGAGGCGCTGCCAAACAGCGTCAGTTGACGCGACGGACGAACAACCAACGGGAACAAAAAGGGAGAAAAAAATGACATTCTTCAGAAGCAATGGCGACCGCGTGCCGGGCGCTATCGAGGCAATGGCGAAAGAGACGCGTGCAGGCCGCATGGACCGGCGCGAATTCCTGGCGCTGGCCAGTGCTTTCGGCGCGTCGACGGCTCTCGCCTATGGCATGATCGGCCTTGCCGCGCCGACAAAGGCCCTGGCCGACGAACCGAAAAAGGGTGGAACGCTGCGTGTCGCGATGTCGGTCAAGGCGCAGAAGGATCCGCGCACCTATGACTGGACCGAGATGGCAAACGTCACCCGTTGCTGGCTGGAGCCGCTCGTCCGCTATACGCACCAGTTCACGTTCGAGCCGGTCCTGCTCGAAAGCTGGGACGTCAATGACGACGCCACCGAATACACACTGCATCTGCGCAAAGGCATCACCTGGAACAATGGCGATGCCTTCAACGCCGATGACGTGGTCTCCAATCTGAACCGCTGGTGCGAGAAGGGTGCTTCCGGCAATTCAATGGCCGCGCGCGTCGGTGCGCTGATCGACGCAAAAACCGGCAAGGCCAGGGATGGCGCCATCACCAAGGTCGACGACCACACAGTCAAGCTGAAGCTGTCCGAACCCGACATCGCGATCATACCGGGCTTCACCGACTATCCGGCTCTGGTCGTGCATCGCGACTTCGACAAGGATGGCGCCGAACCGATCAAGAAGCCAATCGGTACCGGGCCCTTCGAACTGGTGTCCTATGAAGTAGGTACGAAGGCGGTCGTCAAGCGTCGCGAGAACGGCAAGTGGTGGGGCGGTGAAGCGCCGCTCGACAGCGTCGAATTCATCGACTACGGCACCGACTTCAACGCCTCGGTGAATGCCTTCGAATCCGGCGAGATCGACGTCAATTTCGAGACACCCGCCGACTTCATCGACATCCTCGACCAGATGGATCTGGTGAAATCAGAGGTTGCGACGGCGACCACGCTCGTTGCCCGCACCAACATCACCCACAAGCCCTATGACGACCAGCGAGTGCGCAATGCGCTGCAGATGGCTGTCGACAACAATGCCGTCATGCAGCTCGGCTACGCCGGGCTCGGCACCGTCGGCGAGAACCACCACGTCGCCCCGATCCATCCCGAATACTATCCGCTGCCCAAGAAGACACGCGACGCCGCCGCCGCCAAGAAGCTGATGGCGGATGCCGGGCAGGCCGACTTCGAGCACGAGCTGATCACCGTCGAGGACGAATGGCAGAAGAACACCGGCGACGCGATTGCCGGCCAGCTGCGCGATGCCGGCATCAAGGTGAAGCGCACAGTGCTGCCGGGCTCGACCTTCTGGAATGACTGGACGAAGTATCCGTACTCGATGACCATCTGGTACATGCGCCCGCTCGGCGTCCAGGTGCTTGCGCTCGGCTATCGCTCGGGCGAGGCCTGGAACGAAACGGCCTACGCCAACCCGGATTTCGACGCCAAGCTGAAACAGGCGCTCTCGCTGGCTGATCCTGCCAAGCGCAAGGAGGTGATGAAAGACGTGGAGCAGATCCTGCAGGATTCCGGCGTCATCATCCAGCCGTTCTGGCAGAAGCTCTACTGCCACATGAGCAAGAAGGTGAAGAACTACGGAATGCACCAGACCTACCAAATGGACTTCCAGAACGTCTGGCTGGACGCCTGAGTTAGCTCCCAAGGCTGGCAATGACCCGCCGGCACCTGTTGCAGAAAACAGGTGCTGGCGGACCGCAAACCTTTGAAATCAGCGAGTGCGTCAAACATGGCCGACGACGAGATCATCCTTTCCGAGCTTTCCGACGACGAACTCGTGCAGCAGATGCACGACGACCTCTATGACGGGCTGAAGGAAGAGATCGAGGAAGGCACCAACATCCTTCTCGAGCGCGGCTGGGCGCCTTACAAGGTGCTGACCGAGGCACTAGTCGAAGGCATGCGCATCGTCGGCGAGGATTTTCGCGACGGCATCCTGTTCGTGCCGGAAGTGCTGTTGTCGGCCAACGCGATGAAGGCCGGCATGTTCATCCTGCGTCCGCTGCTTGTCGCCACCGGCGCGCCGAAGCAGGGCAAGATGGTGATCGGCACCGTCAAGGGCGACATCCACGACATCGGCAAGAACCTTGTCGGCATGATGATGGAGGGCGCCGGCTTCGACGTCATCGACCTCGGCATCAACAATGCGGTCGAGAAATACATGGCAGCGATTCAAGAGCATCAGCCCGACATCATCGGCATGTCGGCGCTTTTGACCACGACCATGCCCTACATGAAGGTCGTCATCGACACGATGAAGGAAAAGGGCATTCGCGACGACTACGTCGTGCTGGTCGGCGGTGCACCATTGAACGAGGAATTCGGCAAGGCCGTCGGCGCCGATGCCTATTGCCGCGATGCGGCGGTGGCGGTCGAAACTGCCAAGGACTTCATGAAGCGCAAGCACAACGTCCGCGTATCATAGCCGCAAGGCAAGTTTCCGTCCTTCGTGGAAGGCGTAGGGCGCCTGGCGCGGAGCGACGGCGTCGCCGACCTCCATGAAAGGCTGGGACGTGCTTTCCAACTCTTTCGCCAGCCGATTCGCCGCCACATTGGTGGTTGCAAGTACAAGGCAATCGCCAGGCACGAAGCTTTCTTCACGCGTGTTGTGGTCAACGATGGTCACGCCGTCCCCGTGCCATTCCAGCACGCTGACATCCAACAACCATGTGACGCCAAGCTGGCGCAATGTCCGTCGCAGCGGGAAATCGGCAGCCGTCCGCTGCAGTTCCTTGCCGACCAACGGATCGGGCGTGAGAATGGTCACTTGATGGCCATCCTCGGCAAGTTTCCAGGCAGTGCCACAACCGCGCCAGCCTCCGCCCTCGTCGAGCAAAAGCACGCGCTTAACTGGTCGTGCATGGCGGGCCATAACGGACTCGATCGAGAAAACATTGCCCTTTTCTATGCCTGGCAGGCTCGGCATTGCCGGCAGAGCCTTCTGAAATCCGGTTTCGGGAGACACCGATCCCGTGGCCAGGATGACGGTATCAGCTTGGAAAGAGGCGATTTCCGAAGCCTCGACGTAGGTGTTGAGTCGTACGTCGACGTTCAGCTTGTTAAGCTGGCGTTCATACCACCCGAGAAGGTCGAGGATTTGCCCGCGGCGCGGCTGCAGCCCGGCGAGCAGAAAGTTTCCGCCCAGCCTACTGGAGGCTTCCGCCAGCACCACGTCGTGACCCCGCTCCGCGGCAACCCGGGCCGTCTCGAGGCCGGCGGGACCGCCGCCGACGACAAGCACCCGTTTCTTGATGGCAGCGGACGTGAACCGGTCACCACCCCATTCAAACTCGCGCCCTGCAGAGGGATTGATAAGGCAGCTGATCCAGTAGTCGCGCGAACGACGGCCCCAGCACATCTGGTTGCAGGATATGCATCCGCGCACATCCTCGGGCCGGTCCGCCGCGGCTTTGCGTGCCAGATGCGGGTCGGCGATCTGGCCGCGGACGATCGAGACCAGGTCTGCAGCTTTCTCGCCGAGCACGGTTTCGGCGTTTTCAGGCGTCCTGATATGGCTTTCGGCGACCACGAGGGCCGTCTTGACCACGGCCTTGAGGGTCGTCGCAAGATCGGCGCCAAGCTTCTCCGGATAGAGAAACGTCGGCATTATCTTGTAGAAGTCGAGGTAGCTACCGGTGCCGCAGGTCACGTAATCGATCAGCCCCTGCTCATCGTGCAGCCGAATGATCTCCGCCAGTTCCTGGCGACTGAGCGCGACTGTGTAATCAGGTTCGTCGCTGACCGAGAGTCCAATGATGAAATCGAGGCCGCATGTTTCGCGGATGCGGGTTAGGATTTCGCGCGAGATCCGCGTGCGGTTGTCGAGCGACCCTCCCCATTGGTCCTCGCGTCGGTTTGTCCAGGGCGTCCAGAACTGATCGACCAGTCCGAGATAGGCAGCCCAGACTTCGACGCCGTCGAAACCGGCTTCCTGGCAGCGGCGCGCCGCCTGAACGAAGCTGTCGATGGTTTCCCAAATCTCACCCTCGGACATGGCGTGGGAACCGTCGCTGTCATGATAGCTCGGCAGGCCCGAGGGCGACCAATGCGCGTGAAATGAGTTGTCCGAATCCCCGTGCGCTCCGACGTGATAGAGCTGCTGGATGGCGATCGCCCCGTGGTCCTTGATCGCGCGCGTGACCTGCTGGAAATGAGGAATGACGCTATGGTCGTCAGGTCGAAAATTGCCGCGTGTCAGGACGGCGGCCTGATGGACGGGCATGGGTTCGACAACAATCATTCCGGCCCCACCGAGCGCTCGCTCGGCATAGTAGGCAACGTGTCGTTCGGTCGGCACGCCATTTTCGGCCATGTTGGCGGTATGAGCCCCGAACACGATCCGGTTTCGGAGCGTGCGACTGCCTAGCTTTGCAGGTGAAAACAGATGCGGAAAGAGTTTTGACATAATATCACACCAGCGGTCGGAGGAAGGCCTCGGGCGGCAGTCAGGTGGCTTGTCCCATAGTCACGGATTTCTGGAGCGCCGCGGCAAGGCCGGCTGCCACGGCAGATTCAAACCCGGCTGCGCGCATGGCCTCGATCGCTGCCGCGGTGGTGCCGCGGTAGTCGAGGAAGGTCTGGACGATATCTTGGGGATGGTCTGGACGAGCCTCGAGGAGTTTTCCGGTTCCAACAAGCACCGCGCTGACGCTCCGCCGGGCAATATCTGGATCCATTCCTCGGCTGACGGCATCGTCCATCATCGCCGCCGCCAAAAGCGCCGGAAACGCTGGACCGGATCCGGTCAGGCCCGTCAAATAGTCGATATCTGCTTCTGTTTTGACTTCATCGGCAGCGCCACAGGCCTCCAGAATCCGGCGAACGACATTGCGGCCATCGGCGGTGACGCTCTGAGAGCTTATCCAGGGAGTATAGGAATTCCGCACCTCTGCCGCTGCATTCGGAAGCGTGCGGACTACGCGGTCGGTTTTAAGACGTCCCGCCAGTTGGTCGAGAGTGATCCCGGCCATAACCGACATGGCGAGCTTGCCGGACGCAGTAATGTCGATGGCAGGCCAATCCTGGGGCCGGACCGAGACGATGATGACATCAGATCGATCCACCAGTTCCTGGTTGTCCCTGGTCCATGTAGCGTTTGGCAGAAAGTCGGGTTGCCTACTTCTATGAGAGAGCGTGAGGTGCTCTGCGGCGACTATTTGCGCATCAATAATGGCCTCGGCGATAGCGCGTCCAAGCCAGCCAATTCCGCCGATTATTCCGATGCTCAGGGGTTCACCCATTGTCGAAACGCTTCCTCAGCCCGCCGAATAACCGTGTCTGGCGAAGAACCGGTCGAGTTCGCGCTTCCGCGGGGCCTTACCTGTAAAAATCTCCACGTACCCGGGAATGCGCTTCATGCGGTCGGCGACATCTTCGCTGGTCTGCATTGAGATGTAGCCGATCTGCACGAGGTAGATGGTGCGCGCTCGAACATCGGCTGAGCCTTCGTCGTAACCAAAGCGGACAAACATCTGGCTCAATGCATCGAGACGCGTCTGGTCGGCTTTCTGCACCTCCGCCAGAATGTCAGGGGATTGAAGCGCCCAGCTTCTGACTGCGAACTCGAACTGGGAATCGAACAAGGATTTGTCGAGCCAGCAGTCGAAAACGTTCAGCATCGCTTCAGCGACCGTCTCGGCGTATGCCTCAGCCTGCTTGACGAGGTTGCCGGTGTTCTTGTCCCGCCAACGGGTCACGAGGGCAGCCAACAGTTCTTCTCTATCCTTGAAGAACCAATAGAAGCTGGTGCGCGACAGGCCCAATTTCTTGGCCAGTGGCGATATTCTCACCGTGTCGACGCCGGATTCACGAAGCAGGTCGTAGGCGGCTTCAAGCCACCCCTCCGGCGATCCGCGCCATCCGCTATCGTTCGAAATTTGCTCCATGAGCGATCAGCCTAACAAAATATCAAAGTGAAAACCAGCAAAATGTACACCTCTGTCGACTCTATCGACTTCTCAGAAGCGAAACTTGACATAGATGTACATTTTCGATAGCGTTCGCACTTGCCATCTCAGCCCGGAGTCCGTCAAATGTCGAGCGATCCCCTTCTGCAGCCGTACAAACTCAAGCATTTGACCCTGCGCAATCGCATCATCGTGACCTCCCACGAGCCGGCTTATCCGGAGGACGGGATGCCGAAGGAGCGCTATCTTGCCTACACGGTTGAAAGGGCGAAGGGCGGTGTGGCGATGACGATGACAGCCGGGTCCGCTGCGGTCTCGAAGGACAGCCCCCCGGTTTTCAACAACCTGCTCGCCTACAAGGACGAGATCGTGCCGTGGATCAGGCAGATGACAGATGCGGTGCACGAAGAGGGCGCCGCCATCATGATCCAGCTGACCCATCTTGGACGGCGTACACGCTGGGACAAAGGTGACTGGCTTCCCGTTGTGGCGCCGTCCCACCATCGTGAAGCCTCACACCGCGCATTTCCCAAGAAAATTGAAGACTGGGATATCGAGCGCATCATCAAGGACTTTGCGGACGCCGCCGAGCGGATGAAGGCGGGCGGGATGGATGGCGTCGAGCTCGAGGCTTATGGCCATCTGCTCGAACAGTTCACGTCGCCTCTCACGAACGACCTTGACGGCCCGTATGGTGGTTCCCTTGATAATCGCATGCGCTTCTGCATGGACGTCTTGAAGGCGATCCGGTCACGGGTCGGCGAGGACTTCATCCTGGGCGTCAGGTATACTGCGGATGAATGTCTCCCCGGCGGCACTGGCAAGTCAGAGGGCATTGAAATCTCCCAGCGCCTCAAGGAAAGCGGACTTATCGATTATCTCAACGTGATCCGCGGCCACATCGACACCGATGCGGGCCTGACGGACGTCATTCCGATTCAGGGAATGGCGAACGCGCCACATCTTGATTTTGCCGGCGAGATTCGTGCGGCAACCAACTTCCCAACTTTCCACGCAGCGAAAATACCGGATGTGGCGACTGCCCGGCACGCGATTGCGTCGGGTAAGGTGGACATGATCGGCATGACGCGCGCGCACATGACCGACCCTCACATCGTGCGCAAGATCATCGAAAAGCGCGAAGACGAAATCAGGCCCTGCGTGGGCGCAAACTATTGCCTTGACCGTATCTATCAGGGCGGGGCGGCATACTGCATTCACAACGCCGCGACTGGCCGTGAGCTGACCATGCCGCATATTGTCGCCAAGGCCGACAGCCGCAAGAAGATTGTCGTGGTCGGTGCAGGTCCGGCTGGCCTCGAGGCCGCCCGCGTGGCGGGTGAGCGGGGACACGAGGTCGTGGTCTTCGAGGCCGCCAGCGACCCTGGAGGGCAGATCCGGCTGACAGCGCTGAGCCCGCGCCGCAAGGAGATGATGAGCATCATCGATTGGCGCATGGCCCAGTGCGAAAAACATGGAGTGGCCATCAGGTTCAATGCCTGGGCGGAAGCCGAAACCATCGAGGCGGAAAATCCGGATGTTGTCATCGTCGCAACGGGCGGGGTGGCGCACACGGACGTCCTTTCCAAGGGCAACGAGTTCGTGGTGTCGTCTTGGGACATCATCTCCGGAGACGCAAAGCCGGGAACCAATGTCATCATCTTCGACGACGCGGGTGACCACGCGGCACTCCAGGCCGCGGAATTCCTCGCCGGCGCGGGAGCGAAGGTTGAGATTATGACTCCGGACCGGTCATTCTCACCCGAGGTCATGGCTATGAACCTTGTGCCCTACATTAGGTCTCTTCAAAAACTCGATGTGACCTTCACCGTTACCTATCGACTTGAGTCTGTTGAAAAGAATGGCAATCAGCTCATTGCAAATGTAGGCAGTGACTACGGCGGTATATCCAAACAGCGCGTCGTGGATCAGGTCGTGGTCAATCACGGCACCATTCCGCTGGACGACATCTATTTCGAACTGAAACCGAAATCGACCAATCACGGCGAGATTTCGCAAGATGAGCTCATCGCCGGGCAACCACAGTCGGTGGTGCGGAATGCGCAGGGCCAATTCCAACTCTTTCGTATCGGCGATGCCGTTTCAGCTCGCAACACCCACGCCGCGATCTACGACGCGCTGCGACTGGCGAAAGATATCTAACGTCCGGCAACGGACGATAGCGTCCGCTCACAACAAGGGCTCCGAGATGAACAGAAGTGAGGCCCTGCAATATTTTGTAGACACAGCGTTCGTGGCCTTCGACCAGTTCTCACACGACCTGCGATCGCGCAGATCGATCATCCAGCTCTTCGCCCAATCGGAGGTTCCCGGGCCTGAAAAGACCAGGGCCGGGAGCCGTTTGCCGGTCTGTTCCTATCTCAGCCCGGCGTTGGCGGAAGAGGCGATCCCGTCTACGCTCCGCAACTTGATTGAGCGCTTCAAGGCGATCGAGCCGCTGCTCGAATGGCGGCTGAAATCAAATCCCGCGCCGTCTGCCAGCAGCAATTTCCGTGACGGTCACGTCAACGCGATGATCCTTGGCCCGGGCGGCCTCGAGGACAGAAACGATCTGTGGCTCGGCGTCACTTTGATGGCTCCTCACGTCCGGTATCCCGACCACGATCATCCGCCGGAAGAAACCTACCTCGTGCTTTCGCATGGCGAGTTCAAGCAGGCTGACAAGGATTGGTTTTCGCCCGGCATCGGTGGATCATTCTACAATCCGCCAGGCATCAAACACGCGATGAGGTCGCTGGATCGGCGGCTGTTCGCTTTCTGGGCGCTGTTGGTGGACCAGACGCATCACTGAGCTTGCCCGAAACCCGGCTACCGGCCAAGGAAGAGCCAAGACCGCCTTGCGGGTGAAGCGCGTGACTCATCAATAGCTTCATCATCGACTTCGGTTGACCGCGGACCGTCAAGGCGCTGCCGATTTCGAAGAAGCGCCTTGATCAAAGATCGCGAAATGGTTGCTATATCTCGACTTTCACACGGCCAACCGGATTAGAACAGCAAGCAAGGATGTAGCCGTCGGCAATCTCTTCGTCGGTGATGCCGCCATTGTGGACCATATGCACATCGCCATCGATTTTGCGAACCTTGCATGTCCCGCATATCCCCATACTGCAACCCGATCGGATCACCAGACCGGCAGCCCGTGCCGCAGCCAGGATCGTATCCGTCTCGACGCATTTCGCCGAGACGCCGGATAGGACAAATTCGATCTCGGCCTCGTTGTTCTCGGCGGGAACGAAGTCATCCGGGACCTTCTCGGCCTCAGGAAGCGGCGCGCGGAAGCTTTCCTGATGGTAATTTGCCATGTCGAAACCGAGACCGGCCAGCGCCTCGCGCACGGCTTGCATGAAGGGCTCGGGCCCGCAGCAGAACACCTCGCGATCAAGATAATCCTGCGCCATCAGTCCGAGCATCAACTGGTTGAGCATGCCTCTGTAGCCGGTCCATGGCCTGTATGGATCGGTCTGCTCAACCACCCATTTCAGGTCGATGCCAGTTACGCGCGACGCCATATGCTCCAGCCGTTCGCGGAAGATGATCTCAGAAGGGCGGCGCGCGCAGTGGACAAAGACGATGTCCGGATCAACTCCGGAATCATACAGATGTGTAGTCATGGACATCATCGGTGTGATGCCCGAGCCGGCTGAGATGAAAAGATACTTTTCGGCTGGCTGATGTGCCATCGAGAAGGTGCCCCCCGGACCTATTGCCCGCAGGCGCATTCCCGGACGGAGGCTGTCAAACATCCACTGCGTTCCGACAGAGTCGGCCTGCGCCTTTACGGTAATGGTCAGCGAGGTCGGCCGCGACGGAGATGAGGATATCGTGTAGGTCCGGTAGACCGGACCGCCGGGAGTGGGCAGTTCCAAAGTGAGGAACTGTCCCGGATCAAAATTGAACAGCGCTCCGGACGGCGACCGGAAACAAAAGGTCAGGACGTTCGGCGCCTCCGGAAGAAAGGAGGCACATTCGAGTTCTTCCGCGTCGGTCCAGAAAACCAGCCTGGGTTTTGCCACCACGTTCATTGCTTCACTCCGCGGCCAATCGCATCGAGGCCTGAGAGCGCCCAAGCCAGTTCGCATACCAATCGACGAATTGGGTCACACCGCTTTCCTGAACCGGCGAATATGGTCCGGGAACATAGGCAGGAGAGAAGATCCCTTGCTGGTTGGTCTCGACGATCTCACGGTCTTCATCATTGGTAGAAATCCAGACCTCGGTCAGGCGCTTGAGGTCGTAGTCGAGCCCTTCGACGGCATCTTTGTTCACCAGCCAGGTGGTGGTGACCTCGGTTTCCGTGGCGCTGATTGGCGTGACCCGGAAGGTCAAGGAGTGATCCGGCAGGAAGTGGCTCCAGGTCGTCGGATAGTGGAACATCAACAGCGAGCCTGCTTCGGGCAGCGCCACCTGGCCAAGATTCTTGCGAACGGCAGTCTTGCCGTCGAGCGTGTAGCTCACCGCCTTTTGCTGCAGCGGCATCCGCGCCAGGCGAAATTGGCCGCTGCCGCCAAGGCGGAACTGCGCCGGCGCGCCTGAGGCTTCGCAACGGTCAAAATGCGCCTGGAGGGTCGCCGAGACCGACCCGTCGGTAGACACCCCGGCCACTTCCGGGTCGAGCGAGAAGGAGCGGCAGAGCGACGGGTGGTTGCTGCTGCAGTGGTAGCATTCGCGGTTGTTTTCCCACACAAGCTTCCAGTTGGCCTTCTCGATGATAGTCGACGTATGCGCAACCTTTGCATTGTTGAGGTCATGGACCTCTAGGTAGGGAAGGGCCAGGTCGGCAAACGGTTCGAAGTCTGGGGGCGTAGCGGACAGACAGACGTAGATCAGGCCGGCAAGATTGCGCAGATGGACCGGCTTCAGCCCGTGTTTGGACATGTCGAAGTCGGGCCCCATGTCATTTGCCCAGATGAGCTTGCCGTCAAGCTCATAGGTCCACTGGTGATAGGGGCAGACGAGTTTGGCCACTTGGCCTTCGCGCGCCTTGCAAATCATCGAGCCGCGATGGCGGCAGGAATTGTGGAAGGCGCGGATTTCACCATCGCGGGCGCGCACGATGACCACCTCATAGGCACCCACGCGCATCGTCACGTAGCTACCAGCTTTCGCAAGCTGGCATGTCGGGACCGCGTAGAGCCATTCCTGGTAGAAGATGTGCTCGAGATCGAGCTGGTAAATCGTCGGCGAAGTGTAAAAGGGCTGCTCAAGGGCATAGCCCGAGACGCGGCGCGCTAGCAACTCTTGGATCGAGGGCGAGGGGGCGTTCATGCGGAATTCCATAGATGGCGTGCATATTTGAGATGAAATTTTCTTGCCTGAACGCCTTTCGCGCAATAGCACTAATTTTCAGAACGATTTAGTTCAGCTAATCTGTTGCAGTCAGCGAGCCATCCAAAAAGCGGGTCCGAAGAAGCGTTGATGCCAAGACCATACGATCTCTCCTCGGTGACGGCTCTCATCTGCTTCGAGGCAGCCGCCCGAAATGCGAGTTTCAAAAACGCCGCCCAGGAATTGAATGTGACGCCCGCGGCGATCAGCCACCAGATCAAGGCGCTTGAGGGTGACTTGGGATGCAACCTGTTCCTGCGCTTGAGCCGCGGCGTCGAATTGACTGAGAAAGGGGCGTTCCTGTTCGTTGCCGTGCAGCGCGGGCTTGAGACGATTTCCGACGCCGTCACTCACATGCGCGATCGCCCGGAAACCGCCGACGTGACCATCCGGACAACGACGGCCGTCAGCTCGCTATGGCTTACACCGAAGATTTCAGCCTTCTGGAAGAGCCATCCCACCATCACTGTCTCGCAGATCGTCAGCGACGTGCCCGCAACAGCGATCCGCTGTGATCTAAGTATTCATTACGGAGATGCGCAGGAAAGTCCCGAGGAGTGTCACAAACTTTTTCAAGATCGCATTGTCGCGCTTGGAACTCCAAAATTCGCCGCCGAGCACGGCCTTGGCCGAGTTGAGGATCTGCTCAAGGCGCCTTTGATTCATATGAACAACGAGGAAACCGACTGGACGAACTGGCCGGAGTGGTTTCAAGCGCTTGGACACACCATCCCAAAAGGCCGCAGGTTTAGCGTGAACAACTACATGATTGCCCTGCAGGCCGCCCAGGATGATATCGGGGCGGTCTTGGGGTGGGATGGATTGGTCAAAAGCCTGATGGAACAGGGCCGGCTGGTCACACTTGTACCCGACAACATTCCCTCACCCAGGGCATTTTATCTGAAAATCCATCCCAGGGCAGGTTCGAAAGCGCGGCTTTTTGCGAGCTGGCTCGCCAAAAGCGCTTGAGCAGCTGCTCTCTTGCTCGCTGACTTCTTCGGGCGGCTTCACATCACCGCGCTCGCTATGGATTCGTGGTATTGAACGGGTACCCACCACGAAAGCCTGGAGATTATCGGATGAGACTGATTGTGCTTGCCGCCGCTCTCTCGATCGCGGCGCCTGCGGCCGCCCTGGCCGGGCCGGCCTCCAATGCGGTGAAGTTCTTCTACATGCCCGAGGTCAAGTTCGAGGCCGACGCGAAATACCGCGACCGTTTCACCGAGCCGGTGACAAAGCTGTTCGACCTCAACGATCAGGCGCAGAAGAACAAGCCGGACGAGGTGCCTTGCATCGACTTCGCCCCCGGTCTCGACGCGCAGGATTTTGACGAGAAGACAGTCGCCAAGACGTTGAAGCTGTCTGAAGCAGTGGATGGCGACAGCGCCAACGTGACAGTGACGTTCAACCTTTTCCCGGAAGACGATGAATCCAAACGCGAAATGGTCTGGTCGCTGAAGAAGGTCGACGGCCAGTGGAAGGTTGCCGACATCACCTCGAAGACCAGCGGCTGGACGCTGAGTGCGCTCGAATGCCTGGCTGGCCAGACTCCGGAGTGACGCCATGGCCCGCGCCCTGGCCCTGGCGACTGCGTGCCTGCTGGCCGCGGGTTTGAGCAGCACCGCTGGCCAGGGCCTGTTCAGCGCGCCGCTCTCAGCAGAAAATGCACGGGCAGCTCCGCTGCGGCCGGGTTCGCCGACGGCGATGGTGAAACCGTTTTACGAGCATGTCGGGCTCGAGCTCGATCCGGCTCAGCGCAGCCATTTCGTCGATCCCGCGAAGTCGGTGCTCGACAAGAGCGATGCGCTGCGGAAATCGGGGCAGGGCGAATGCCTCGATCCCAACATGGCGCTCGACAATGCGGCGTACGACAGGGCCGAGATCGACAACAGCCTGAAGGCTGTTGAAGCGGTCAAAGGCGATGAGGCCAAGGTCGTCGTCGCGTTTATCGTTGCCGGCAATCCGCACCGGCTGGAATGGAAGTTCAAAAAGGTCGACGGCGACTGGAAGATATCGGACCTTCTGTCGGTGACCGGCGAATGGGCGCTCAGCCAATATCAGTGTGAGTGAGAACGGACCGATGAGTTGATCGCCTGATGGCGATTGAAAACCAGAGTTGGCGATCCTGCTGTCCCGGCGGACATCTCGCAGCAGAATTCAGCCGCGTCCGCGATAGGGCGCAACACCGGTGTCGGGCAGCCATGCGCCTTCCGGCGGCGCGCCGGTCTGCCAGAATACGTCGATCGGAATGCCGCCGCGCGGATACCAATAGCCGCCAATCCGCAACCACAGTGGCTTGGTCGCAGCGATGATGCGGCGGCCGATCATGATGGTGCACTCTTCATGGAAGGCGCCATGGTTGCGAAACGAGGTCATGAACAGCTTCAGCGACTTCGATTCCACCAGCAGCGTGTCGGGTGCATAGTCGATGACGATGTGGGCGAAGTCCGGCTGGCCGGTGACTGGGCAGAGCGAAGTGAATTCCGGGCAGGTGAAGCGAACGATGGCTGGCGGCCCGTCGCCGCGCGAAAACGGCACGGTCTCCAGGACTGCTGCGTCAGGGTTCTGTGGCGCCTCGACGTTGGTGCCGAGCTGGGTAAGGTTTTTCGTATCGGTCATCGGCGGGTTCCTTACTGCATGTCGCCCAAAAGCCTGCCCACGGGCCCGACCCGAGGGTGCGCGGACCTGGGTACGACATGCGCAAAAACAAAAATTTGCCGCTCATTAGCACAATTTGAAACAGGAAGACGATGACCACCAGCGATCCGCTTCTCCAACCCTATCAGCTCAAACATTTGACGCTGAAGAACCGGGTCATGTCGACCAGCCACGAGCCGGCCTATTTCCGAAGACGGTAGGGATCTGAAGATCACTTCGGATTTGATTTGGTGGCGCGCAGCCGAACCTCCGCACGGAGAGCCACCAGGCACGTCGGTCCGATCTGCGCGCTGCGCACGCCGCCGGCTTGCAGCCAGACACCGTACGATCTCTTAAACCGCGATAGCGGCTGGCCGCTCAAAACATTCTGGCGGTGGCCATGCAGAGCACGGTGATGACCAGCAGCCCACCAGCGATGCGTTCGCCCCTTGTCATTTTCGCGCGCAACTGCGTTTCCGTCGCCGAGTCAGTGCCGGCAAGCCGCCTGCTGGCAGAGCCGACCAGCGCTCCCTGAACACCGACGGCAATCAAGGCCGTAGCGATGCCCAGGCCCAGAACCATTTCCATCGAACCGAAAGAGCCGCTGTGGAAGAAATACCAGAGCAGGGCGCCGGTCAGGAAAACCATGCCGGCCGCGTTCATTTGCGGCCGGAAAAACCGTTCGATCCGAATCTCCGGATCGCGGGCGACAGCGATGGTCGTTCCAGCCCAGAACACACCGGCCAATACGTGAAGGCCGAGGACGATGATGTAGACATACTGCATGGCCGCGTTCCTCCTTTCCTACCGCCAACCATAAAGTTAGATATCAAATGATTAGATGTCAATGTAAAGTCAACGGGCCAGTTCCATCGGCCTTTCCCTTACTCTAGTGTCGGATCATGACGCTTTTTGACCACCCGCCAGTCGGGATGAATCTCGCCCGCACCGCAAAGCTCGTCGCCCAGGCCTTTGACGCCACGTTGGTCGAGGCGGGCGGCACGCTGCCGGTCTGGGTCACGCTGTTGTCGATCAAGTCGCGCGAACTGGCCAACCAGCGTGAGCTCGCCGGCATGATCGGAATCCAAGGCGCGACGCTGACCCACCACCTGAACGCGATGGAGACGCAAGGTTTGCTGACCCGGCGCCGCGATCCGGAAAACCGCCGCGTCCATCAGGTCGAACTGACCGAAGCGGGAGAGGCGCTGTTCCTGAAATTGCGCACGGCAGCCATTGCCTTCGACAAGCGGCTGCGGACCGGGTTATCGGACGACAGGCTGGCGGAGTTCGCGGAAGTCTTGGCGACGCTGCGGGCGAATGTCGATTGATCCCAACTGCCGAACGCATTGTTCAGCGAGCCCAAGATGTAGCGGCAGCCAGCTACAGACCGGCCGTAACCCCATCAGGCCGCCATTTCCGAAGCGGCGTGTCAGGTTGGCGCCTTACGCCAGCCTTCCCTGCAGCACCATCAGCCTGGCTCTCTTCGGCGCCCGCGCGACCAGCCATTCGCGTACCTGGTCCTGCGGCATCGGGAAGGCGATCGAGTAGCCCTGCACCTGGTCGCAGCCGATCGCCATCAGCGAATCGAGCTCAGCCTCGGTTTCGGCGCCCTCGGCGACGATCGAGATGCCAAGGCCGCGGGCGAGTTCGGTGATGGCACGCACGATCTTGGTGTTGTCACCGTTCTCATTGATGTTCTGGACGAAGCGGCGATCGATCTTCAGCCTGTCGATCTCGTTCGGGTTGACGTGGCTGAGCGACGCGTAGCCGGTGCCGAAATCATCGAGTTCAAGATGGACGCCGGCGGCGCGGATGTGCCGCAGCTTTGCCGCGATGCCGGTCTTCTCGTCGTCGAGAATGACGGATTCGACGATCTCGAGCGACAGTTTTTGTGGCGGCAGCCCAGACTTTTCCAGCGCACCGAAGAGGAAGGCGTCGAAATCGGCCTCACGCAATTCGGAGCCGGAGACGTTGACGGCGAGCCGTCCGAAGGCAATGCCGGCACGGTTCCACTCCGCCGCCTCGCCGATTGCCTTGGCGATGACGATGCGGCCGATCGCAGGCATGAGTCCGCATTTCTCGGCGATGGGAATGAACTCGCCCGGTGCGATCATGCCGTGCTCGGCATGTCTCCAGCGAACCAGCGCCTCGATGCCGCCGATCGTGCCGTTCGACAACGAAACCTGTGGCTGGAAATAGACCTGGAACGTCTTCTCCGCGATAGCGATCCTGATGTCATGCTCGAGCCGCTTGCGGTAGTCGAGTTCATGCCGCAACGCCTCGGAGAAGAATGAGAGACTGCCGCCACCCTGCTTCTTGGCGGCGTGGAGAGCGAGGTCGGCATGGACGAGCAGATCTTGCGCATTGTCGGCGTCGACCGGATAGACGGCGACGCCGGCGCTGGCGCCCGGAAGGATGGTCGCGCCCCGATAGACGATCGGTTCGTTGATCTGCGACAGGACGCGCCCGGCGACCGTGTTGATGTCCTCGGTGCCGCCGGCACCGTTGAGGATCATCACGAATTCGTCGCTGCCGAGACGCACGCAGAGGTCCGACGCCCGGCAGGAATCACGCATGCGCTGCGCCGTCACCACCAGCACATAGTCGCCGGCGGCGTGGCCAAGCGTGTCGTTGATCTGCTTGAACCGGTCGAGGTCGAGGTGGACCGCCGCAAGCCGCTCTCGCCGGCGCTGCGCGCCCTTGATCAGCGTATCGAAATGGTCGGTCAGGAAGGTGCGGTTGTGCAGGCCGGTAAGGCCGTCATGCACGGCGATGAAGGCCATGGAATTGCGGGTATCGATCAGTTCACGCGTCTTGCGCAGGATGGCGTTCGACATCGGCCTGAAAATGAAAAGTGCCACCAGCACGATGACGCCGAGGGTGGAGTAGAACAGCGTTCGATGGAGAGCGAGAAGGCCCTCCGATCGCGCGTCGGCTTGGGCGCTGATGCGCTGGCCGAGTGCCGCATAGCCCGACAGGGCCGCATTGGCGACGGAAGCGTCGAGGTTGACGCGTTCGCCGCCACCCTTGTAGCCGCCATTGTCGGCCATGCCGAGTTGCGATTCAAACGCCGAAACCAGGCGTTCGCCGTTGGCGATAAGCCCGACCGAGAAGTAATCGAGATGAAACGGCTTGGCGAAAAGGACGTTCTCGACTGATTTTGGATCGACCCTTGCCGGTGACGCCGGGTCGGCGACCACACGCTCGAGCAGAAGGTCGTAGTTCCTCTCGAAGTCGGCCGTGGCCTGTTTGAATGCGGTGACCAGAGCCGGTTGTTGGTTGGGCGTAGCTGCTCCTGCCGCGTTGGCAAGGAAGACAATGCGTTGCGACAGCACCTTTTGCATGCCGACAATATCGAGCAGCGTGTCGTCGTGCCGATGGCCAGCCATCATCTGCTGGAGAAGGATGAAGGAGGCCATCACCATGGCTGCAATGATCAGCAGCGCCAGCCAATAGCCTGCCTTGATCAGCAATATGAGCTTGCCCGAAATGGTTTGCATCGGTTGCTGCGACATTTTCTGGGGCGGTCCCTCTCGCCGACAGATTGTTGGGTATGAGAACCATTGGCTTGAAAGGTTAACAGCTCCGGAAGCCGACACAGCAGCAGCGGTGGAAAGCTCGCAAAATGGTTATCGCCTTCTTTCGCGCCGCAGCTGCATTTGAACATCTGCCATTTGGCGGCATTCTGGGGCGGCATTCTGGCCACTGACCGTCGGGTCACCGAAGCCGTCGCTTTTGCGGTGGATTTTTCGCCCGCGCGGGGCGACAGTCCATTGAATCTCAACAGGGCCAGATCATGAGCGCGGCATTCCTCTCCCATATCGACAGCGAGCTCCAAGGGCTGAAATCGGCCGGCCTCTACAAATCCGAGCGGGTGATCACCTCGACGCAATCGGCTAAGATCGAGGTGGGCGGCGAGAGGGTGCTGAATTTCTGCGCCAACAATTATCTTGGCCTCGCCGATAGCGCCGACTTGCGCGATGCGGCCAAGCAGGCACTCGACCGCTATGGCTACGGCATGGCGTCGGTGCGTTTCATCTGCGGCACGCAGGAAGAGCACAAGCAGCTCGAGGCGACGATTTCTGGCTTTCTCGGCATGGAGGACACGATCCTCTACGGCTCCTGCTTCGATGCCAACGGCGGCCTGTTCGAGACGCTGCTTTCCGAGGAGGATGCGGTCATTTCCGACGCGCTGAACCATGCCTCGATCATCGACGGCGTGCGGCTGTCGAAGGCGAAGCGTTTCCGTTACGCCAACAACGACATGGCCGATCTGGA
>NZ_JBVVQJ010000046.1:0-24291 GCF_055811475.1 Mesorhizobium sp. WSM4829
CCCCCTCGCGCGCAATGCGCAAAACTGTTCGCGATGTCCTCGCACACCTGTTCGCGATGTCTCCGGTCCAAACACCCTTGTGGGAGAAGGTGGATCGGCGCGCAGCGCCGAGACGGAAGAGGGGTGTTGGACGGAGCGCGTCGCAGCCAAGCTGGAACACCCCTCATCCGACCTCGCTTCGCGAGGCCACCTTCTCCCACAAGGGGAGAAGGAAGAGCGAAGGGAGAGCCGCGCAAACCTTGTCTTGTCATGCCGGCCATGGTAGCGAACGCCCGATTTCAATCCGGTCAGCAACGCTGCCGAGGCAAAAGGACAAAGGCTTATGGCCAGCAATGACGACGCGCCGATCGGCGCGGCCAGTGGCAACGGCGACGCGACGCAGCCTTCGCTCAACGTGCTTGCCCAATATGTGAAGGACTTTTCCTTCGAAAGCCCCGGCGCGCCGAACTCGCTGCGCGGCCGCGACAAGGCTCCCGGCATCGCCATCAACGTCAATGTCAACGCCAACCCGCTTTCGGACAAGCAGTTCGACGTCAATCTGACGCTGAACGCCAAGGCGTCCTTCGACAAGGAAGTGCTGTTCAACGTCGAGCTGGTCTATGGCGGTGTGTTCGCCATCAGCGGCTTCCCGCAGGAGCACATGCTGCCGCTGCTGTTCATCGAATGCCCGCGCCTGCTGTTCCCGTTCGCCAGGCAGATCATCGCCGAGGCGACACGCAATGGCGGCTTCCCGCCGCTGATGCTCGATCCGATCGATTTTGCGCAGATGTTCCAGCAAAAGCTGGCCGAGGACCAGGCGGCCAGCAAGGTCAAGGCGAGCTGAGAAGGCTATCTTGGTAGGTTTGAAAAGCCCGGCGCGAAGCCGGGCTTTTTGTTGAGAACCCGGCGGGACAGCACCCCCCTCTGTCCTGCCGGACATCTCCCCCTCAAGGGGGGAGATTGGCAGCCCAAGCGTCTTCGCTCATTCCAGCAAGGTTGGCGATTGGCGAAAGCCGGTGTGAAGTCCGATCTCCCCATTGAGCGGGAGATGGCCGGCAGGCCACAGGGGGCCGACCGGGCGCACTCGCCAAAATCGCTATGCCGCAGAACTCGCTTCCCGGGCGACGCGCAGCCAGAGCGCCTTTTCGCCTAATGTGCCGACCATGCTCGCGTGCGCGGCGCGCTCCGCCTCGGTCAGGCGAGACGGCAGCGCTATCGGCCGTGCAGCGATGCTGATGTCGATGCCGTCGACGTTTCTCCTGCCGCCGGCCGGCGCCGTGGCGCTGTCGAGGATGAGCGCCGCCTGCTTGCCGCCGATGAGCTCGATATAGACCTCGGCCAGCAATTCCGAATCGAGCAGCGCGCCGTGCTTGGTGCGGCGGGCATTGTCGATGCCGTAGCGCCGGCACAGCGCGTCCAGCGAATTGGGCCCCATCGGATGCTTGCGGCGCGCCAGCGCCAGCGTGTCGACGACAAGTCCGGGGTCAACGACCGGGTGGCCAAGCCGGCCGAATTCGACATTGAGGAAAGCGATGTCGAAGGAAGCATTGTGGGCGACCAGCTTGGCGCCGTCGATGAAGGCAAGGAACTCCTCGGCGATGTCGCTGAAGGTCGGCTTGCCCATCAGGTCGGCGGCGCTGATGCCATGAACGGCCTGTGCCTCGGCATGGATCGATCGTCCCTGCGGATTGATATAGTGGTGGAAGGTGCGGCCGGTCGGGAAACGGTTGACCAGCTCGATGCAGCCAAGCTCGATGACGCGGTCGTCGCGGAAATCGAGGCCGGTGGTTTCCGTATCGAAGATGATCTCGCGCATTGAATCAGTCCGTTGGGTCCGGCGTTGGTCCAGCCGAATCATGATGGGAACAAATTGGCAACATATTGCGCCGGGCGCAAGCGCCGTTAAGCAGGCTTGCCGGCTTTATCCCCGACCAGTTTCGCGACGATCGCATTGACCGCCGCGCGCGCCGCATCAAAACCTTGTCCGGTGTCGATGACGAAATCGGCACGCTCACGCTTTTCGGCGTCGGGAACCTGCCTGGCCAGGATCGACGCCAGTTTCTCCTCGCTCATGCCCGGCCGCGCCAGCACGCGGGCGCGCTGGATGTCGGGCGACGCGGTGACGACCACGACCTTGTCGACACGGTCGCGGCCGCCGGTTTCGAACAGCAGCGGGATGTCGAGAACGACAAGCGGCGCGCCGGCGGCCCGGTGTCTGGCCAGGAAAGCGTCGGCGTCGGCGCGGACCAGTGGGTGGATGATCGCTTCCAGCCGTTTCAGTGCGGCTGCATCGCCGAGCACCCGCTCGGCCAGCCTGGTGCGATCGACGGAGCCGGATTTCGCCGTTCCGGGAAACGCCGCCTCGACCAGCGGAGCCGCCTTGCCGGCGTAGAGGCGATGCACCGCCTCGTCCGAATCGTGGACAGGCACGCCGGCCTCGGCAAACATCCTGGCCGTCGTCGACTTGCCCATGCCGATCGATCCGGTGAGGCCGAGCACGATCATGTTTTTTTACTCCCTGGCGCCGAGATCGGCGACGATCATCTGCCGCAATTCGGCAGTGACCTCGGGCCTGATGCCGAACCAGCGCTCGAAGCCGGGCGCCGCCTGGTGCAGCAGCATGCCGAGCCCGTCGACGGCTTTCAGGCCGCGCGCCTTGGCGGCGGCCAGCAAGGGCGTTTCCAGCGGCACATAGACAATGTCGGTGACGATGGCATGGTCCGGCAACCTGGCCGGATCGGCGGACAGGCCTTCATTGCCGTGCATGCCGAGCGCTGACGTGTTGACCAGCAGGCCGGCATCGGCAAGCAGCTCGTCGGTCGCCGCCGTGCCGTGGGCCGAAACCCCGGCGCCGAAGCGGTGGCGCAGTTCCTCGGCCCGGGCGAGCGTCCGGTTGATGATGCGGATGTCACTGATGCCGCGCTGCTTGAGCGCATGGATGACCGCACGGGCGGCGCCGCCGGCGCCAAGCACCACCGCTGGGCCGTTTGCGGCCCAGCCCGTCGCATGCTCGTCGAGATTGGCGGAAAAGCCATGGGCGTCGGTGTTGCCGCCGTACAAAATTCCGCCCTCGAGCCACAGCGTGTTGACGGCGCCGATCTGTTCGGCCGCGTCGTCGCGGCGCGCCGCCAGCGCGAAGGCGGCCTCCTTGTGCGGGATGGTGACGTTGCCGCCACGATAGCCATTAGCCTCAAGTGTTTCGACGAATTCGGCAAAAGCCTCCGGCCCAACGTCGATCGCCCGGTAGCTGCCGTCGATGCCGTATTTCGCCAGCCAGTAGGCGTGGATCTTCGGCGACCGCGAATGCGCGACCGGATGACCGGTGACGAAGGCCTTTTTCGCGGCCTCAGCCATCGATGGCTCCGAACTCGCGCAGCTTGGCCAGGACAGGCAGAAGCGGCAGGCCGACAATGGTGAAATAGTCGCCCTCTACTCTTTCGAACAGCTGGATGCCCTCGCCTTCGATCTGGTAGGCGCCGACGCTGGACAGCGCCTTGGCGCCGACGCGCGCCAGATGGCGGCCGATGAAGGCCGGATTGAGCTTTCGCATGGTCAGGCTGGCGACGCCGACATGCCGCCACAGAACTGCGCCGTCGCGGGCCAGCACCACGGCGCTGTTGAGCTGATGGGTCTTGCCCGACAGCGCCAGGAGATGGCGGCGGGCGGCTTCCATGTCGGCCGGCTTATGAAACACTTCGTCGCCGAGCGACAGCGTCTGGTCGCAGCCGAGCACCAGGGCGCCCGGCTTTCGCTCGCTGACCTCGGTGGCCTTGGCCTCGGCCAGCACCAGGGCGACGTCCTCAGGCGAGGCACCGCTGCCCTGCAAGGGCGCTTCGAGCGCGCGCTCGTCGACTGCCGCCGGAACCGCCTCGACCGCCACGCCGGCATTGACAAGCAGCGCCTTGCGGAACGGGCTGCCCGAGGCAAGGATGATTTTTTCGGCCATTTTTATCGCCTGATCTTGCCTTCTCCCCTTGTGGGAGAAGGTGGATTGGCGCGCAGCGCCAAGACGGTTGAGGGTGTTGGAAGGATCGCCGTCGGTGCCAAGCTGGAACACCCCTCATCCGACCTCGCTTCGCGAGGCCACCTTCTCCCACAAGGGGAGAAGGAAAGGACCGCCCACAGCACAATCGCCCGAAGCCTAGCGCGTCTTTCCCCGCAGGGCAACGATCGCTGCCGCCGTCTCCTCGATCGAGCGGCGGCTGACGTCGATCATCGGCCAGCCATGCCGCGTGCAGATCTGGCGGGCGTAGGCGAGTTCCTCACTGATCGCCGCGCGGTCGACATAGTCGGTCGGCTCGTAGGCACTGGTGTTGCCGAGGATGCGGTTCTGGCGCACCTGCGAGATGCGCTCGGCGGTGGCGATCAGCCCGACGATCAGCGGCTTGGTGGCGTTGACCAGGCTTTCCGGCACTGGCACGCCGATCACGATCGGGATGTTGGCGGTCTTGATGCCGCGATTGGCGAGATAGATGCTGGTCGGCGTCTTCGAGGTGCGCGAAATGCCGACGAGCACGATGTCGGCGTCGTCCATATTGGCAGGCAGCTGGCCGTCATCATGCTCCATGGTGAAGTTGAGTGCGTCGATGCGGCGGAAATATTCGGCGTCCAGCACATGCTGGGCGCCGACACGGCGGCCGGCCGGAGTGCCGAGATAGGACTGGAACACGGTCAGCACCGGTTCCAGCACGGAGACGCAAGGCAGGCCCATGGCGGCGCAGCGTTCGTCGATGCCGCGGGCGAGCTTCTGGTCGACGACCGTATAAAGGATGATGCCCGGCTCCTCCTCGATGTCCTCGAACACTTTCGTCACCTGCTTTTCGGTGCGGATCAGCGGGTAGATATGCTCGATGGCGCGCGCGTCCTTGTATTGCGCCGAAGCCGCGCGCCCGGCCGCCAGCAGCGTTTCACCGGTGGCGTCGGAAATCAGGTGAAGGTGAAAGAAGCTCTGGGGTTTGTTCACAGGGGTATGTTCCAAGCTGTGGGTCGATGTGGATAACGTCGGTCGGAAAGATCGGCCGGTTCGGGGCGACTGTATCAGATGCCGGTTTGTCCACAATTCGATGCGCTATTCGCTTCGTCGGGCGGCTGGGGACAAGTCCGGGGACGGGCTTTTTCGACTCGGCCTCATCCACAGGGCCATTTTCTCCAGGCGGGCGGTAACGCATTGTTCCCAGTCGGGAATTTCCAACTGTCCCCAAACTCCTCCTATGCGGCAAAAGAAGCACGCGACAATATGCTGGCTGGCCTTTTCCGGAGCAAGGCGGGACAGCAAACAACCACCGATACCAACAGACTCTTAGAATCATAAGATTCCTAGAAATAGAATATTTAATTATAGAGAAGCCTGGAGAGGCGAGCGCTGAATGCCTGAAAACCGCATCATGCTGGACGTGTTGAGAGGCAAGACGGTATCTCCGCCGCCGCTCTGGATGATGCGGCAGGCCGGCCGCTATCTGCCGGAATATCGCGAGACACGTAGGCGGGCCGGATCGTTCCTCGATCTTTGCTATAATCCCGATCTTGCCGTGGAAGTGACACTGCAACCGATCGAGCGTTTCGGCTTCGATGCTTCGATCCTGTTTTCCGATATCCTTGTCGTGCCGCATGCGCTGGGCCGCGACGTGCGCTTCGAGGAGGGCCGTGGGCCGCTGTTGAAGCCGATCTCGGCGACGGAGATTGCAGCTCTCGACGGCGAAACGTTTCACGTGAATCTCGAACCGGTCTACGAGACGGTCAGGCGATTGCGGGCAAAACTGCCTGATCAAACGACGCTGATCGGCTTCTGCGGCGCGCCGTGGACGGTGGCGACCTATATGATCGCCGGCCATGGAACCTCAGATCAGGCCCCGGCCAGGCTTTTTGCCTATCGGGAGCCAGCGGCTTTTCTGCAGCTGCTGAGCGTGCTCGCCGATCACTCTGCTGCCTATCTGATCCGCCAGATCGAAGCCGGCGCCGATGTGGTGCAGATCTTTGACTCGTGGTCCGGCGTGCTCGACGAAGTTTCCTTCGAGGCGTTTTGCGTCGGGCCGGTGGCGGAGATCGTCAGGCAGGTCCGGGCCGTCCATCCCGACATTCCGATCATCGGCTTTCCCAAGGGCGCCGGCGCCCATTACCGCAGCTATCGCCAAAAAACCGGCGTGACCGGGCTGGGGCTCGACTGGACCGTGCCGTTGACGACGGCGAAGGAACTGCAGCGCGACGGCGCCGTGCAGGGCAATCTCGATCCGTTGCGGCTGGTGGCCGGCGGCAAGGCGCTTTCTGACGGTGTCGACGCAATCCTGGAAGCACTGGGCGATCGACAGCTGATCTTCAATCTCGGCCACGGCATCACGCCGGAAACGCCGATCGCGCATGTCGAGGCGATGGTGAAACTGGTCCGGGCGCATCGATGACCGACATGAACAACGCCAACAGTGGTGCGGGCAGCAGCGGTGGTGCAGCGATGCGTCGAGCAGCGATCGCCATCGTCATCTTCCTCGTCCTGGCGGCGCTTCTGTTCCTGTTCGGGCCGGATGATTTCTATCCCTGGGCGAAGGCGATCCATGTCATCGCCGTCATCTCCTGGATGGCGGGCATGCTCTATCTGCCGCGGCTGCTGGTTTATCATGCCGATGCGGAAAAAGGCTCCGTCCAGTCGGAGACCTTCAAGGTGATGGAGCGCCGGCTGCTGCGCGGCATCATCAATCCAGCCATGATCATCACCTGGGCGTTCGGCCTCTGGCTGGCCTGGAAAGGCTTTGGTTTTCAGGGTGGCTGGCTGCATGCCAAGATCGCCGCGGTGCTCGGGCTCTCGGCGGTTCACGGCTATCTGGCCGGCGCGGTACGCAGATTCGCCGAGGACCGCAACGAAAAGCCGGCTCGGCACTGGCGGATCGTCAATGAGATCCCCACATTGCTGATGATCGTCATCGTCGTGCTGGTCATCGTGAAGCCATTTTGACGATTTGTGTCTGTTTCGGGCGTTTGCGCTGCCCCCTCACCTGCCTGCCGGCATCCTCTCCCCGTATAGTGACTGTATAGTGACGGGGAGAAGGTCCCGGCAGGGGGTTGAGGGGCGGTGCCGAGATTCGCAATTGATCGCTTCCAAGCGGCTTGCTCTTTCAGTCGACCAACGATAAAAGACGGGTCTTCCTTCCCGTCATGCGCCGCCCCATTCATCGCTTCGGCCGCGCCCGGCATTTGTCGCATCCCGCCGATATTTTCCCCATACTTACTCACTCAGAGTCCGTCTAATGATGCAAGAAATGAAACTCACAGAGTTCAAGAACAAGAAACCGCCAGAGCTGATCGCTTATGCCGAATCGCTCGAGGTCGAGAACGCCAGTGTCATGCGCAAGCAGGAACTGATGTTCGCGATCCTGAAGCGGCTGGCGACCCAGGATATCGAGATCATCGGTGACGGGGTCGTCGAAGTGCTGCAGGACGGGTTCGGCTTCCTGCGCTCGGCCAATGCCAATTACCTGCCAGGCCCGGACGATATCTACATCTCGCCGTCGCAGATCCGCCGGTTCTCGCTGAAGACCGGCGACACGGTCGAGGGCCCGATCCGCAGCCCGAAGGAGGGCGAGCGCTATTTCGCGCTGCTCAAGGTCAACACGATCAATTTCGACGACCCGGAAAAGATCCGCCACAAGATCCATTTCGACAATCTGACGCCGCTTTACCCGACCTCGCGGCTGAAGATGGAAATGGACGTTCCGACCTCGAAGGACATCTCGGCCCGCGTCATCGACCTGGTGGCGCCGCTCGGCAAGGGCCAGCGCGCCCTGATCGTGGCGCAGCCGCGCACCGGCAAGACGGTGCTGTTGCAGAACATCGCCCATTCGATCACCACGAATCATCCCGAATGCTACCTGATCGTGCTGTTGATCGACGAGCGGCCGGAAGAAGTCACCGACATGCAGCGCTCGGTGAAGGGCGAGGTCGTCTCCTCGACCTTCGACGAGCCGGCGGTGCGCCACGTCCAGGTCGCCGAAATGGTGATCGAGAAGGCCAAGCGCCTGGTCGAGCACGGGCGCGACGTCGTCATCCTGCTGGATTCGATCACCCGCCTCGGCCGCGCCTACAACACCGTGGTGCCGTCATCCGGCAAGGTGCTGACCGGCGGTGTCGACGCCAATGCGCTGCAGCGGCCGAAGCGCTTCTTCGGCGCCGCCCGCAACATCGAGGAAGGCGGCTCGCTGACCATCATCGCCACCGCGCTGATCGACACCGGCAGCCGCATGGACGAGGTCATCTTCGAAGAGTTCAAGGGCACCGGCAACTCGGAAATCGTGCTCGACCGCAAGGTGGCGGACAAGCGCATCTATCCGGCCATGGACATCCTCAAGTCCGGCACCCGCAAGGAAGATCTTTTGGTCGCCCGCCAGGACCTGCAAAAAATCTTCGTGCTGCGCCGCATCCTGGCGCCGATGGGCACCACCGACGCCATCGAGTTCCTCATCGACAAGCTCAAGCAGACCAAGACCAACGCGGATTTCTTCGATTCGATGAATACGTAAGGGGCTGGCGCCTCTTGCCTTCTCCCCCTGCGGGGCAAGGTGGATCGGCGCAGCATCCCTCTCCTATCCGCGCCGCAACCGACGCTCGAGTTCCTCGGCGTCCGTTATCACCGGCAAGCAGACCTGCCCCGTGCACAGCCAGGCGCCGGGCTTGCTCGTTGGCGGCAGAACGCCGCCTGGCAGCATCGGCAGGTTTGTCGCCGATCCGACCGGCACGATCGTGTCGATCCGGCGCGGGTCGGGACTTCGATTCGCAACCGGAACAAGCCCCGGATTCTCTGGGCCATCCACCAGCACCAGCTTCAACGGCTCGAGCGCCAAGGCACAGGCGTTGACGATCCCCGCCTGGCCATAGGCCTGATGCGCCGCACGGCCGGCGGCGTGTTCGGCGATCCTCCAGGTCTTTTCCTGCAATTCGAGATCGCCGGAAAGCGACGACAATCGAACCATGGCCTCGATGATCTGGCCGGTGGCTGACGGAATGGCCTCGTCGGCATCGCCCCTGATGCGGATCGGCACGTCGCTGCTGTCCGACGCGGTCAGATAGTAGCCGGTGTTGTTCTCACCACTATGCCATTGATCTAGTTGCGCAATGAATTGGCCGGCCAGTTTGGCGTAAGTCGATGTGCCGGTAGCCTCGAACAGCGAGATCGCGGCGTTGGCCATGGCGGCGTAATCGCTCGACAGCGCCGGAAAAAGCTTCTTTGCGCCAAACATCGAATGCGGCAGGCGGCCGTCTCGGCCAACGCTGGCAATGGCAGCAAAGGCCTGTTCCGCCGCCTCGATCCAGTCGATCCGTTTCACGGCGCGCCCGGCTTCGGCGAGAGCCGCGATCACCAGACCGTTCCAGTCGGTCAGGATTTTTCCGTCACGCCCGGGCCTGACGCGCTGCTCCCTGGCCGCCAGCAGTTTTTCTGTGAGCGGAATGAGCCGGTCGCGATCGGCGACGCTTTGTGTTTGCTCGGCCGCAGTCTGGTGGATGATCGGCTTGCCCTCCCAGCCGTGCGGGCTGGAAAGCGTGAAGTATTGGAAAAACAACGCCGATTCGTCACCGAGAGCAGTTTCGATCTCATCCCTGCTCCAGGTGTAGAACAGCCCCTCCTCACCTTCGCTGTCGGCGTCGAGGCTGGCGGCGAAAGCACCGCCATCGATGCGCATCTCGCGCAGCAGCCAGTCGATCGTCTCTTCGATTCGTATCCGGAACAATTCATTGCCGGTCGCCGCAAAAGCCCAGTTGCACAGCCGGATGAGCTGCGCGTTGTCGTAGAGCATCTTTTCGAAATGCGGCACCAGCCATTCGGCATCGGTCGAATAGCGGCTAAGACCGCCGCCGACATGGTCATAGATGCCGCCCGCCAGCATCTTTTCGAGGCTGAGCAGGACAGCGTCGCGATGGGCTGTGGCGCCGTCGCGCAGCCAGGACAGCCACAGCGTCTGCATGAACGGCGCATTGGGGAATTTGGGCGCGCCGCGCAGGCCGCCCAGATCCCTGTCGATCATGCCGTCGATGCCGTTGGCGAGCGTCGCGAGCGTGTCGCGGTCGAGCACCGCCTTGGCATGGCTGCCGGCCAGCCGCGCCTCGACGTGCGTGGTCAGGCCGTCGGCGCTTTGGTTAACGCTTTCTTTCTTCCCGCGCCACGCCTTGTCGACCGCCTCCAGCACCTGGACGAAGCCCGGGCGGCCGTAACGGGCTTCGCGCGGAAAATAGGTGCCGCCCCAGAAAGGTTTTCCGTCCGGTGTCAAAAACATTGTCAGCGGCCATCCGCCCTGCTCGCCCATCGCCGACAATGCCGCCATATAGATCTGGTCGATGTCCGGCCGCTCTTCGCGATCGACCTTGATATTGACGAACAGACGGTTCATGACGGCGGCGACGTCGGCGTTCTCAAAACTCTCGTGCGCCATGACATGGCACCAGTGGCAGGCGGCGTAGCCGACCGAGAGCAGGATCGGCCGCTCAAGCGCCCTTGCTTCGGCGAGCGATGCCGGCGACCACGCCCGCCAATGCACGGGGTTGTCGCTGTGCTGCTGCAGATAGGGGCTGGCCTCTTCGGCAAGCAGGTTTTTCGGGGGCAACGTCACTGTTGATAACTCGGCAATCTGTTGGTGAACAAGCGAAGCTAGGGCGGTTGTGCTGGGTCGGCAAATGATTTCAGGTAATTCCATTGTTGCCCTGTCGAGCGGCCGCCTGCCCGCCGGGGTTGCCGTGATCCGCATTTCCGGTCCGCAAAGTCGATTCGTCGTAGAAACGATTGCTGGCCCCAAGGTCAAGAACCGTGTTGCCGCCTATCGCCAGTTCAAGGCGCCGGACGGATCGGTGCTCGACAGCGGGGTGGTCGTTTTCTTTGCCGGCCCAAACAGCTTTACCGGCGAGGATGTCGCCGAATTCCACGTCCATGGCGGGCGGGCCGTGGTGGCGAAGATGCTGGAGGTGATCGCCGGCTTCGACGGCGTCAGACATGCCGAGCCTGGCGAGTTCACCCGCCGCGCCTTTCTCAATGGCAAGGTCGATCTGGTCGAGACCGAGGCGCTGGCCGATCTCGTCAATGCCGAGACCGAGGCGCAGCGGCGCTTTGCCGTGCAGAATGCCGAAGGCGTGCAGAGCGAGCTCTACCTCGCCTGGCGCCGTCGGCTGATTCATGCACGGGCGATGATCGAGGCAGAAATTGATTTTGCCGACGAAGACGATGTGCCCGGTTCCGTTGCAGAGACGGTCTGGTCCGACGTCCGCGCGATGATCGGCGAGATCGAGCGTCATGTCCAAGGCTTCCGGGCCGCCGAAATCATCCGGGACGGCTTTGAGGTCGTCATTCTTGGTGCGCCGAATGCCGGCAAATCGAGCCTGTTCAACGCTTTGGTCCGGCGCGATGCGGCAATCGTCACCGAAGAGCCCGGCACCACCCGCGATCTGCTCGAAGTGGTGCTGGATCTGGAGGGGATGCGCATAAGAGTGACCGATACCGCCGGCCTGCGCGATACGCCCGGCAGGATTGAGGCGATCGGCATCGAAAGGGCGAGGAGCAAGGCCGGCACTGCCGATTTGTTGCTGATGCTCGAGGATATGGTGGAGCCGGTGCCGATCGGCGCAATACCACCTGATGTCCCGGCCTTGAGGATCGGGACGAAGGCCGATTTGCTGCGGGATGAATCGCTTGTGGCGCGATACGACGCGGTTATCTCGACCAAGGATGGCACCGGGCTGGCGGAATTGCTGGCCGAGATCGGCCGTCGCGCCGCAGCGCAGGTCGGCCAGGCCGGCGATATCCTGCCGTCGCGGCTGCGGCACGTCGAACTGCTCAACGAGACGAAGTGCTTCTTGCTGGCGGCAGCGGCAGAGGATGGGCGCGGGCAGGAATTGCGGGCAGAGGAATTGCGGCTGGCGGCGGATCGGCTTGGCCGCATCGTCGGGGCGGTCGATGTCGAGGACATGTTCGACGTCATCTTTGCGCAGTTCTGCATCGGCAAATGACTCACGTGAAACATTGCGGGCTGGCCGGCTTTGGATGATTCACGTGAAACGTCGGCCAAGAACACGGTCGGCACTGTTTCACGTGAAACAATCCACCAGGGCAATCGCCTCATTCTACGCTCCGGGCCGACGTGCGGCTCTCTTTCTCCCCTTGTGGGAGAAGGAGGCCTCGCGAAGCGAGGTCGGATGAGGGTGCTCCAGCTTGGCACCGACGGCGCTCCGTCCAACACACCCTCTTCTGTCTCGGCGCTGCGCGCCAATCCACCTTCTCCCACAAGGCCCACAAGGAGAGAAGGGAAAGAAGGCGCCAGCTGTTCTTGACACCACGTCCTGACGGGGACATGTGTCGGTCAACCTTGAATCTGGAACACTAAAAATGACCGATCACTATGATGTGGTTGTGGTAGGTGGCGGCCATGCTGGTTGCGAGGCGGCCAGTGCTGCCGCGCGCGCTGGCGCGAAGACTGCCCTGGTGACGCTGCGCTTCGAGACGATCGGCGTCATGTCGTGCAATCCGGCGATCGGCGGCCTCGGCAAGGGCCATCTGGTCCGCGAGATCGACGCCATGGACGGGCTGATGGGGCGCGTCGCCGATGCGGCCGGCATCCAGTTCCGTCTGCTCAACCGCCGCAAGGGCCCGGCCGTTCGCGGGCCGCGGACGCAAGCCGACAGAAAACTCTATCGGCTCGCCATGCAAGCGGCGATTCGCAAACAGGCGGGCCTCGACGTGGTCGAGGGCGAGGTTCTGGATTTCGAAATCGCCAATGAGCGCCTGGCGACGGTGCTGCTGGCGGATGGCCGCCGGCTTGGCTGCGGCGCCGTGGTGCTGACCACCGGCACTTTCCTGCGCGGGCTGATCCATATCGGCGAGAAGAAGATCGTTGCCGGCCGCATGAACGAGCAGGCCAGCCTCGGCCTGTCGGCGACGATGAGCCGCGCCGGCTTCAGGCTCGGGCGGCTGAAGACCGGCACGCCGCCGCGGCTGGACGGACGAACGATCGATTGGGCGTCGCTGGAGAGCCAGGCGGCGGATGACGACCCCGTGCCGTTCTCGCTGATGACCGACCGCATCGACAATCCGCAGATCCATTGCGGCATCACGCGCACAACTGGAGCGACACATGAGCTGATCCGCGCCAATCTGGGCCGGTCGGCGATGTATTCCGGCTCGATCGAAGGGGTGGGGCCGCGTTACTGCCCGTCGATCGAGGACAAGATCGTCAAGTTCGGCGATCGCGAAGGCCACCAGATTTTCCTCGAGCCGGAAGGGCTGGACGACGATACCGTCTACCCGAACGGTATTTCGACCTCGCTGCCGCAGGACGTGCAGCTCGACATTCTAAAAACCATTCCGGGCCTTGAACGCGCCACCATGCTGCAGCCCGGCTATGCCATCGAGTACGACCATGTCGACCCGCGCGAGCTCAAGCCGACGCTGGAAACCAAGCGGATCGCCGGTCTTTTTCTGGCCGGGCAGATCAATGGCACCACCGGTTACGAGGAGGCGGGGGCGCAAGGATTGTTGGCCGGCATCAACGCCGCGCGCAAAACGTCGGCAAGCGATCAGATCGTGCTCAGCCGCACCGAGGCCTATATCGGGGTGATGGTCGACGACCTGACCAGCCGCGGCATCGCCGAACCGTATCGGATGTTCACTTCGCGGGCCGAGTTCCGGCTGTCGCTGCGGGCGGACAACGCCGATGAGCGGCTGACGCCGCTGGCGATAAAGCTCGGGATAGCCTCGCAGGAGCGGATGCAACGGTTTAGTGATATCGTGCAGAACCTTGAAAAGGCGAGGGACCTTGCGCTTGGCTTCACCATGACCCCCAATGAAGCGGCGCGTCATGGGCTGGAGATCAACCGGGACGGGGTGCGCCGCTCGGCCTATGAATTGCTGGCCTATCCCGGCGTCGACGTCGCCTGGCTGGCCCGGATCGCCCCGCAGTTTGCGGGCATTGACAGCAAAACTGCAGAGCGCCTTGAAACGGAAGCGAAATATTCGGTCTATCTCGACCGGCAGCAAGCCGACGTCACGCAGATCAGGCAAGAGGAGAGCCGATTGATCCCGGCGTCGCTCGACTTTGCTTCCGTTCCGGGGCTGTCCAACGAGCTGAAGCAAAAGATGCTGTCGCGCCAGCCGCGCTCGATCGCAGACGCACAGCGTATGGAAGGCATGACGCCGGCGGCACTGGCAATCATTGTCGCGCATGTCCGCAACGCCGAGGCTGCCACGCGAAGGAATGTTGCGTGAGCGCTGCCTCATGGGCGGGCCTGCAATCGGCTGCCGGTCCGGTTTCACGTGAAACATTCGAACGCCTGCTAGAGTTCGAGACGGTCTTTCAGAAATGGAACCGCCGGATAAACCTGGCGGCGCAGTCGACGCAGGGCGACGTCTGGCGCCGCCACATCCTCGACAGCGCGCAGCTGGCGCGAATCAAACCAGACGCGAAGCGCTGGCTCGATCTCGGCTCCGGTGGCGGTTTTCCCGGCCTGGTGCTGGCATTCCTGCTTGCCGAGCGCGACGGCGCCAGAATCGACCTGGTTGAAAGCAACCGGAAAAAGGCATCGTTCCTGCAAGCGGTCGTCGGCCAGTTCAACCTGCCGGCCAGGGTCGTCGCGCGGCGCATCGACGACGCCTATGCGTTTGTTTCAACACCGCAAATCGTCACGGCCAGAGCGCTGGCGTCGCTTCCGGTGTTGCTCGAACTGGCGGCGCCGTGGCTGACGGCTGGCGCCTATGGCCTGTTCCACAAAGGCCGGGATTACCGCAGCGAGGTGGCAGAAAGCGCTCAACGATGGTCATTCGATCTGGTAGAACATGCCAGCGCGACCGACGCTCACGGCGTCATCCTCGAACTGTCTGATTTGCGCCAACTGACTTAGATCGGCGACCTCGGCATGAATTTCTGGCATAGACCCATGATGAAGAATGGCCCCCGAATCATCACCGTAGCCAACCAGAAGGGCGGCGTCGGCAAGACGACGACGGCCATCAATCTGGCCACGGCGCTGGCGGCGATCGGCGAGCGGGTGCTGATCGTCGATCTCGACCCGCAAGGCAATGCCAGCACCGGTCTCGGCATCGACCGGCGCGACCGCACCGTTTCCTCCTATGACGTGCTGACCGGCGAACTCGATCTGGAGGCGGCGGCGATCCCGACGGCGGTGCCGGGACTGTCTATCGTGCCGTCGACGCTCGACCTGCTCGGCATCGAAATGGAGATCGCCTCGGCGCCAGACCGGGTGCTGCGGCTGCGCAACGCCTTGCGTGCCTCGGCCGAGCGCTCGGCGAATTTTGGCTATGTGCTGATCGATTGCCCGCCGTCGCTCAATCTGCTGACGCTGAACTCGATGGCGGCAGCCGATTCGGTGCTGGTGCCGCTGCAATGCGAATTCTTCGCGCTCGAAGGTCTGAGCCAGCTGCTGGAAACGGTCGAGCAGGTCCGCCGCTCGATCAATCCCGAGCTGACCATCCAGGGCATCGTGCTGACCATGTTCGACGGGCGCAACAACCTCGCCAACCAGGTGGTGCAGGACGTGCGGGCGCATATGGGCGACAAGGTCTATGAAACCGTCATCCCGCGCAATGTGCGAGTCTCCGAGGCGCCGTCCTACGGCAAGCCGGCGATCCTCTACGACCTCAAATGCTCCGGCAGCCAGGCCTATCTGCAGCTTGCCTCCGAGGTGATCCGCCGCGAGCGCAAATTGCGCGCCGCTTAGAAGCTGAATTGATACCGAAACGATCTGGACAGACGATGAGCGAAGACCTTTCGAGAAAAAGACTGGGCCGGGGACTGGCGGCGCTGATCGGCGAAATCGATCGTCCGGCAGCAGTGGAAAAGCCGGGCATGAATGCCGACGGCAAGGTGCCGATCGAGTTCCTGAGCCCGAACCCAAAGAATCCACGCCGGCATTTCGGCGACGCCGACCTGACCGATCTTGCCCAGTCGATCCGCGAACATGGCGTGGTGCAGCCGGTGGTGGCGCGGCCATCGCCGACGCAAGCTGGCCGCTACGAGATCATCGCCGGCGAGCGGCGCTGGCGCGCGGCACAGCGCGCCGGGCTGAGCGAGATCCCGATCATCGTGCGCGATGTCAACGATCGCACGGCGCTCGAACTGGCGATCATCGAAAACGTCCAGCGCACCGATCTCAATCCGGTCGAGGAGGCGATGGGCTACCAGCAGCTGATCGACGATCACGGCTACACCCAGGCCGATCTCGGCCAGGTGATCGGCAAGAGCCGCAGCCATGTCGCCAACACGCTGCGGCTGTTGAAGCTGCCGGACGTGATCCGCGACATGCTGGTCGACGGCGCGCTGTCGGCCGGCCACGCCCGTACATTGGTGACGGCGCAGGATCCGGCGGGCCTGGCCAAGCGCATCGTCGAGGACGGGCTTTCGGTGCGCCAGGCCGAAGCGCTGGCGCAGATGCCGGCGGGTGCGCCGACGGTGAAGCGACAGCCTGCAGCAGCACCGGCACAGAAGGATGTCGATACCCTCGCGCTGGAGAAGCTGATGACCGGCACGCTCGGCATGTTCGTCACGATCGAGCACAACGAGCGCGGCGGCGTGATCAGCGTCGCCTATCGGACGCTGGAGCAGCTCGACGAGCTTTGCCGGCGGCTGAAGAACGAGGGTTGATTAGCCGGCAAAGGGCACCCTATTTGGCAGCGCTTCTGAGCCAATGAATCTTGGCTAACGCGGGCTTGCCGCTTGTCCTGCAGCGTCTGGCGCCGCGCGCAACCTTGCCTTCTCCCCTTGTGGGAGAAGGTGGATCGGCGCGCAGCGCCGAGACGGATGAAGGGTGTTGGACGGAACTCTGCCGGTGCCAAACTGGAACACCCCTCATCCGTCGCCTTCGGCGACACCTTCTCCCACAACAAGGGGAGAAGGGAAGACCCGCCTACCTCTGCCCCAGTCTTGCGCTCTCCACGGCGATGCCGAGCAGCGCCTGTCGGGCCAGCGCGACCGCGAGGTCCGGCCGGCGCCGGGTCTGCAGCACCGCCGTCTGCAGGCGGTTGAGCGCGCGGCCCAGCGCCTGGCTGCTCCAGCGTTCGAGAACTTTTTCGACCAGCTTGCGCCGCGCGAAAAAAACCGGCGGGCGCGCCGCGGCGACGACCGAAGCGGCGTTGCGGCCGCCGGCGTCCATCAGGCCGCGCATTGCCTGGATCGCCTGCAGCTGCCGCATCGCCGACGACAGCACCAGAAAAGCCTGGCCGCCGGACTGGCAGTGACGGGTGAAGGCTATGTCGAAGTCACCGACCTTGCCGTCGAGCAAGGCATCGACGGCGTCATCGAAGGACAGGCCAGAGACGTCGCCCGACGTCGCCTTGACGTCATCGAGGCCGATTTCGCTCTGGCCGTGGGCATAGAGCACCAGCTTTTCGATCTCGCCGCGCGAGGCCAGCCGGTCACCACCGAGGTTGCGGCGCAGCGCCTGGCGGGCTTCCAGCGTCATCGACATGCCGGCCTTGCGCAATTCGTCGTCGATGACCGTATCGATGTCCCGCGCCTCGTCGGCGTAGCACGGCAGCGCCATGGCAATGTCCGCCGCCTCGACAATGGCGCGCAGCCCGACGCCCTTCTTCAGGTCGCCGGCCTCGATCAGGATGATGGCGTCACGGGGCGGCTCCGCGGTCAGCGCCTTGACGTCGTCGGCAAGCGCCTTCTGGCCGGACGCATTGCGCACCCAGAGCAGGCGCCGGTCCGAAAACATCGGCACGGTGCGGGCCTCGTCGAGCAGGCGGCCCTCGTCGCGGTCGACTTCCGAACCGTCCAGCCTGACCACAGAGAACGGATCGTCGAGCGGCAGGCCGGTCTTGCCGGCAAAGGCACGGGCGCGCTCGGCGACCAGCCCGCGGTCGGGCCCGTAGAGCAGGACGATCGAGACACGCTGGTCCGGCCGCGCCAACCACGAATCGACCTCGTAACCTTTCTTCTGTGCCATGGGTTATGGGTTAGCATGATGCGGGCGCGGGGTGAACGGCGGTCGCCCCCTTTCCTTCTCCCCTTGTGGGGCCGAAGGGCGGGCGAGGCCCGTGACTCGCCCCCGGGCGGTGGATTGGCGCGCAGCGCCAAGACGGAAGAGGGGTGTTGGACGGAGTGCCGTCGGTGCCAGGCTGGAACACCCCTCATCCGACCGCTTCGCGGCCACCTTCTCCCACAAGGGGAGAAGGAGACGCCGCGCATTTGTCTTATCTGGCGGGAAACCCGGCGCAATCATGCGCCAAATTGCGCGCAGAGCCGGAAGATCGACAAGAAATTTCGCTGACATATCTTCATCCTGACAGGTGCTGCTGGCGGCGCGGTGGTTGGCGGGAAGCCTTGCCCGACGAATTGGCACTGGTCTGCCGGTGTGCAAGTATCCTGGCCGGGCAACATGGGAGGACGAAGGTCATGGCGGATGCGGGAATGTTGCGCTTCCATGTGCCGGAGCCCGAGGTGCGGCCGGGCGGGACGCCGGATTTTTCTGATGTGGCCATTCCCAAGGCCGGCTCGGTGCCGCGTCCCGAGATCGATGTCGATCCGCGTGATATCCGCGACCTGGCGTTTTCGATCATCCGCGTGCTCAACCGCGCCGGCGAGGCCGTCGGGCCGTGGGCCGGGCTGCTTTCCGACGACGAGTTGCTGGAAGGCCTGCGCCACATGATGACGCTGCGCAGCTTCGACGCGCGCATGCAGATGGCGCAGCGCCAGGGCAAGACCTCCTTTTACATGCAGCACCTCGGCGAAGAGGCGGTGAGCTGCGCCTTTCGCAAGGCGCTGGCGCCGGGCGACATGAACTTTCCGACCTATCGGCAGGCCGGCCTGCTCATCGCCGACGGCTACCCGATGGTCACGATGATGAACCAGATCTATTCGAACGAGGCCGATCCGCTGAAGGGCCGGCAGCTGCCGATCATGTATTCGTCGAAGGAGCACGGGTTCTTCTCGATCTCCGGCAATCTGGCGACGCAATATATCCAGGCGGTCGGCTGGGCGATGGCTTCGGCGATCAGCAATGATTCGAAGATCGCCGCCGCCTGGATCGGCGACGGCTCGACGGCCGAGTCCGACTTTCATTCGGCGCTGGTGTTCGCCTCGACCTACAAGGCGCCGGTCGTGCTCAACGTCGTCAACAACCAGTGGGCGATCTCGACCTTCCAGGGCATCGCCCGCGGCGGCTCCGGCACATTTGCCGCCCGCGGCCTCGGCTTTGGCATTCCGTCGCTTCGGGTCGACGGCAACGATTATCTCGCCGTCCACGCGGTGGCCAAATGGGCGGCGGAGCGGGCGCGGAAAAATCTTGGGCCGACGCTGGTCGAATATGTCACCTATCGCGTCGGCGCGCATTCAAGCTCCGACGATCCGTCGGCCTACCGGCCGAAGGCCGAATCCGACGCCTGGCCGCTCGGCGACCCGATCGTCAGGCTGAAGAACCATCTCATCCAGCACGGCGTCTGGTCGGACGAGCGCCACACCCAGGCCGAGGCGGAAATCCTCGAAACGGTGATCGCGGCGCAAAGGGAGGCCGAGCGCCACGGCACGCTGCATGCCGGCGGCAAGCCTTCGACGCGCGACATGTTCGAAGGCGTCTATGGCGAGATGCCGCCGCATCTCAGACGCCAGCGCCAGCAGGCGGGGGTCTGACCATGCCAAGACGGACCATGATCGAGGCGATCCGCGACGCCATGGACGTCTCGATGGGGCGCGACGAACGTGTCATCGTGTTCGGCGAGGATGTCGGCTTTTTCGGCGGCGTCTTTCGCTGCACCCAAGGCCTGCAGGCGAAATACGGCAAGAGCCGCTGCTTCGACACGCCGATCAGCGAAGCCGGTATCGTCGGCTCGGCCATCGGCATGGCCGCCTACGGCCTGAAACCTTGCGTCGAGGTGCAGTTTGCCGACTATGTTTATCCGGCCTATGACCAGATCGTCTCGGAGGCGGCGCGGCTGCGTTATCGCTCGAACGGCGATTTCACCTGCCCGATCGTGGTCAGGATGCCGACCGGCGGCGGCATTTTTGGTGGCCAGACCCACAGCCAGAGCCCGGAGGCGCTGTTCACCCATGTCTCCGGCCTGAAGGTCGTCGTGCCGTCCAATCCGCATGACGCCAAGGGTCTTCTGATCGCGGCGATAGAGGATCCCGATCCGGTGATCTTCCTGGAGCCGAAGCGGCTCTACAACGGTCCGTTCGATGGCCATCACGAGCGCCCGGTCACGCCATGGTCGAAGCACGAACTCGGCGAGGTCGCCGACGGGCATTACACGGTCCCGCTCGGCAGGGCGGTGATCCGTCGGCCGGGCGCCGCGGTCACCGTGCTGGCCTACGGCACGATGGTCTATGTCGCGCAGGCGGCGGCCGAGGAGACCGGCATCGACGCCGAGATTATCGATCTGAGGACGCTGCTGCCACTCGATCTCGAGACGATCGTCGACTCGGTCAACAGAACAGGCCGCTGCGTGATCGTGCACGAGGCGACGCTGACATCAGGCTTCGGCGCCGAGCTGTCGGCGCTGGTGCAGGAAAACTGCTTCTACCATCTGGAAGCGCCGGTAGTGCGGGTCGCCGGCTGGGACACGCCCTATCCGCATGCGCAGGAATGGGACTATTTTCCCGGTCCGGCCAGGCTCGGCCGCGCGCTCGTCGAAACGATGGAGGCCTGACGATGGCAGGCAGAGCCTCGGACAGATTGCCAATGGTGGCGCCGCCCCTCATCCGCCTGCCGGCACCCTCTCCCCGTGCAGAACGGGGAGAAGGGACTGGCCGCCACGCCGGCGATCTCGCTCTCCCCGTTGTTCACGGGGGTCCGAAGGACGGGCGAGACAAGCGGCTCGCCCCGGAATGGGCAGGGGTGAGGGGCAGCGCCAACCCCTCGGTAAGGGGGACCTGACGATGGGCGAATATGTGATCAAGCTGCCCGATGTCGGCGAAGGCGTCGCCGAGGCCGAGCTGGTCGAATGGCAGGTCAAGGTCGGCGATCTCGTGCGCGAGGACGCGGTGCTTGCCGCCGTCATGACCGACAAGGCGACGGTCGAGATTCCTTCGCCAGTCGACGGCGAGATCGTCTGGCTGGGTGCGGAGATCGGCGACACGGTGGCGATCGGCTCGCCCATTGTCAGATTGAAAGTGGCCGGCGAGGGCAATGTGAAGGCAGCTGCGGAGCCGGGCGGCGAGGCGGCCGCCAAGATTACCGACCGCAGTACCCCCACCCCTGGCCCCTCCCCACAAGGGGGAGGGGGACGCGCTTCGGCCGCCGAAGCCAGTGCCAAAGCGGCACCGCACCCGTCCCCGCCCGGAAAAATCACTGAGCGTGAGGTTGCATCGGCGACGGAATCCCCCTCCCCCTTGTGGGGAGGGGTTAGGGGTGGGGGTCCTGCGCCCGTCGCCGCGCCGCGTCCCGAAGGTGAAAGGCCGCTGGCCTCGCCGGCCGTCCGCCTCAGGGCAAAGGAGGCCGGCGTCGATCTCCGACAGGTCAGGGGAAGCGGCCCGGCCGGCCGCATTCTCCACGAGGACATCGACGCCTTCCTGGCGCGCGGACCGCAGCTTGCGAAGGTCTCCGGCCTCGCCCGCAACGAGGCGGTCGAGGACATCAAGATCATCGGGCTCAGGCGCAAGATCGCCGAGAAGATGGCGCTGGCCAAGTCGCGCATCCCGCACATCACCTATGTCGAGGAGATCGACGTCACGGCATTGGAGGATTTGCGCGCGGCGCTCAACAAGGAGAAGCGCGGCGGCGTGGAGCGGCCGAAGCTGACGCTGCTGCCGTTCCTGATGCGGGCGATTGTCAAGGCGATCGCCGACCAGCCCAAAATCAACGCGCTGTTCGACGACGAGGCCGGCATCGTCCACCAGCATGGCGGCGTCCATATCGGCATTGCCGCGCAGACGCCTTCGGGGCTGGTGGTGCCGGTGGTCAAGCACGCCGAGGCACGCGACATCTGGGACTGCGCCGCCGAGGTTTTCAGGCTCGCCGAGGCGGCCAGGTCAGGCACGGCGGCGCGCGACGAACTGTCGGGATCGACGATCACCATCACCTCGCTCGGCGCCATGGGCGGCGTGGCGACGACGCCGGTGATCAATCATCCGGAAGTGGCGATCCTCGGCGTCAACAAGATGATGGTGCGGCCGGTGTGGGACGGCACCCAGTTCATGCCGCGCAAGATGATGAACCTGTCCTCTAGCTTCGACCACCGCGTCATCGACGGCTGGGACGCAGCGGTGTTTATCCAGCGGATCAAGACGCTGCTGGAGACCCCGGCGCTGATTTTCGTGGATTGAGATGATGAGAACGGTCGCAAAGGCCCCCTCACCCGGCCTCCGCTTCGCTACGGCCACCCTCTCCCCGAGGGGAGAGGAGGTCTCCAAGGCTGGTGCAAGCCTCTTCTCCCCGCCGGGGAGAAGGTGGCCGCGCAGCGGCCGGATGAGGGGGCCCTTCTTCGCCAAAAAGAGCGTGTCGACATGAAGGAAATATCCTGCAAGCTGCTCGTCATCGGCGCCGGTCCGGGCGGCTATGTCTGCGCCATCCGCGCCGGCCAGCTCGGCATCGATACGGTGATCGTCGAGTTCGGCAAGCCGGGCGGCACCTGCCTCAATGTCGGCTGCATTCCGTCCAAGGCGCTGATCCATGCGGCCGAGGAGTTCGAGAAAATCTCGCACATGGCGAGCGGCAAGAGCCCGCTCGGCATTTCAATCGCCACACCGTCGATTGATCTCGAAGCGACCATCGCCTGGAAGGACGGTATCGTTAGCCGGCTGAACAGCGGCGTTGCCGGCCTGCTCAAGAAGGCCGGGGTCAAGACCGTGCATGGCTGGGCGAAATTCCGCGACGGCAAGACCGTCGAGGTCCAGACCGAGACCGGCATGCAGGTGGTCCGCGCCGAGATGGTGGTGATCGCGACCGGCTCGGCGCCGGTCGAGCTGCCGTTCCTGCCGTTTGGCGGTGCGGTGATCTCGTCGACCGAAGCGCTGGCGCTGAGCGAAGTGCCGGAAAGGCTTGCCGTCGTCGGCGGCGGCTATATCGGGCTCGAGCTCGGCATCGCCTTCGCCAAACTGGGCGCCAAGGTGAGCGTGGTCGAGGCCTTGCCGCGCGTGCTGGCGCAATATGATGCCGAGCTGACCCGGCCGGTGGTGAAGCGGCTCACCGAGCTCGGCATCGAGGTGCTTGTCGGCGCCAAGGCCAAGGGCCTGTCGAGCAAGGGCGATGCTCTGCTGGTCGAAACGGCGACCGGCAAGAATAGCAAGATCGCTGCCGACAGGATCCTGGTCACCGTCGGGCGCAGGCCGGTGGTCGAAGACTGGGGGCTGGAGCAGATCGACCTCGATATGGTGGGTAAATTCATCCGCATCGACGACCAGTGCCGCACCTCGATGCGCGGCATCTTTGCCATTGGCGACGTCACCGGCGAGCCGATGCTGGCGCACCGGGCGATGGCGCAAGGCGAAATGGTCGCCGAGATCGTCGCCGGCCACAAGCGCAGCTGGGACAAGCGCTCAATTCCCGCCATCTGCTTCACCGATCCGGAGCTGGTCACCGCCGGCCTGTCGCCGGACGAGGCCAAGAGGCTTGGCGGCGAGATCAAGGTCGGGCTGTTTCCGTTCGCCGCCAACGGCCGCGCGATGACCAAGCTGAGTGAGGATGGCTTCGTCCGAGTTGTCGCCCGCGCCGACAACCATTTGGTGCTCGGCATCCAGGCGGTCGGCCAGGGCGTGTCGGAACTGTCGACGGCGTTTGGCCTGGCGCTGGAAATGGGCGCGCGGCTGGAGGATATCGCCGGCACCATCCATGCCCATCCGACACAAGGCGAGGGTTTTCAGGAGGCGGCGCTGAAGGCGATGGGGCATGCGCTGCATGGTTGAGAGCAGGTGATCTCCCCCCTTGAGGGGGAGATGGCCGGCAGGCCAGAGGGGGTCGGTTCGACCGGATGCGACCTCCCTTGCGACAGATGGAGGTTAGCGCTCTACGCGAGGCGACCCCCTCTGTCGCCTTCGGCGACATCTCCCCCTCAAGGGGGGAGATTACACAGCTCACCCCGCAAGCCGGCTAACCATCTCGTGCTGCGCGTAGGCGCTGCCAAAGCGGTTGGCGAGGAACGCGTCGAGCGCGATGTCTTCCTGCTTGACAAAACCCTGCGCCGGCAAGCTGTCGTCGGCCAGCATGTCGAGCACAGCGCAGATGGCGGAGGCGGTGGTGATCTGGATGGCGCTGCGCACCTTGTCGCCGACGCGCCTGGCGTAGATCTTGTTGGCGTAGGTCTCCTGCAGCAGGGGGGCGCGCGTGGGGGCGCGGGCGGGGGGGGAGACGCAGGCGCCCGGCAGGCGCCGGGCCCGCCCGGGGGGGGGAAAAAAATATTTTAGA